>NZ_JALXVO010000019.1:0-79482 GCF_025151705.1 Paenibacillus sp. p3-SID1389
GCATATTTTTTTAATTCCTACTCCTATGGTATAATATCCTCAATGTTTGGCAATGCTGTTAATTTGCTGTCTTGTTGGTATGATATTTTTTAGTTTATGTTACATAGATCACCGCAACTTTTTCGCCCCTGTTCGGTAATAATTTAGGAAAGAATCGAACGGGAAGATGGCCCATGGAAGCGCGAGGAGGATCGCACCTAAATGACGGATTCCCAAATGATTCGCGAAATTAAGGAAGGTAACACGGAACTGTACTCGGAGCTGATGCGAAGGTATCAGCGGAAGATTCTAGCTTTCGTGTATCACATGTTAAAGAGCGCTCATTTAGAGCTGCTTGCTGAAGATTTATGCTCGGAAACGTTCTATAAAGCATTTCGCAGCTTGCATTCCTTTAGAGAGCTGGATGCTTCTTTCTCAACCTGGTTGTATACGATTGCCCGTAACACGGTGCTCAGCGAGCTCCGCAAGCAACGAAACGGTAACGTCCCCTTGGAGGAAAGCGGGATTATTCCCGTAGCCCCAAGCGAAGTCGCCCCGGAGCAAGCGGTATTGCGGAACGAGAAAGTGGGCATGGTGAGAGAAGCAATCAACAATTTGCCGGAGAAGCAAAGGTCAGCTTTGATCTTGCGTGAATACGATCAATTGGATTACCAGGAGATCGCAAACATACTGGGACAAAGCGTCAGCGCCGTGAAGTCGCTATTGTTCCGGGCGCGCAGCAGTGTAAAGAGTCAGCTTGAACCCTACTTTTATGAACCCATCTACGAGCATTACGAAGGGATGAAAAGCAGATGAATTGTAAAGAGGCCCAAGAATTGTTCGGATTGTTACGGGACTTGCCCGAACAACACCCACAGCGGCTAATGCTGGAACAGCATCTTTTGGGCTGCGAGTCTTGCGCGGGCGAATACCAACAATGGGAAGAATGCCTGGACATGCTGCAGTACATACCGATCGAAGTGACAGAAGAGCAAGCGGAAGCGGTCAACCGGCGAGTGATGGACCGGATTTATGCCGAATCGCCTTGGCTGGCTCCCGATGTGAAGCGCGGCGTGACCCGTCGTATTCGGCGGCGGGTGGTGATTTGGGCCGCCAGCTTCCTTGCGATCTTCGTCTTTAGTTTTGGATTCCTGCTGATGGATCATTTTACGACGGACCAGAAAAGTGCCGAGCCGACGACCGGGATTCTCCCGGCCGCCGTTGTGGTAGCGGGATCGGAGTCGGATACGTATGAGGATTTCTCGATCGCCTTAACTAGCGTCTCGCGTGGGATTGTAGAGCCTTTTGCGGTACAAATGGGTCCGGCCTATCCGCAATATTGGATGTACCTGTCCATGGGCGGTATGCTGCTGGCACTCTTTTCCTGGAAAGGGCTGCGCCGAACCAAAAGATAAACTTGGGTCCTAACGCTTCTCCCGCTTTCGGAGCGGGCGGGGCGTTTTTACATCTAAAGGGGGATGATTATGCTCGTTGGGTTGATTCGCCATGGACTTACCGATTGGAACGCAATCGGAAGAATTCAAGGACAAAGCGATATTCCGTTAAACGATGAGGGACGGCGTCAAGCCGAGCTGCTGGGCAGAAGATTGAAGGAGGAAAACGAATACCGCTGGGATTTCGTCCTGACGAGCACGTTGTCACGGGCGCGGGAGACCGGTTCGATCATCGCCGATGCGCTCGGGATTCCGCTATACGATCCGGATCCACGGTTGATGGAACGGTCGTTTGGCAAGGTTGAGGGGCTGACGCTAACAGAAAGGGAAGCCTTATGGGGAAAAGATTGGGATCGCCATGAACTCGGGCAGGAGAAGGATGAGGAGATTCGTCAGCGGGCCTTGTCTTTTATGACCGATTTGGCGGAGCGTTACCCGTCGAATAACATCCTGGTCGTTACCCACGGCGGCCTGTTGGCTCAGTTATACATTGCCTTGTATCAGGAGAGATGCCAGGAGCGCATCGGCAACTTATCGCTCACCATTCTGGAGAAAAACGAGCAATCCTGGGACCTGCGGCTTTATAATTGTACGCGTCATCTGCAGGAAAGCGTCCAGGAACCAAAGTAAATCGGCTTAGGCCGGTTTCTTTTTTTGCCTATTTCATGGAATAATTTTGCTTTCAGGGAATAAACGCCGGAAAACCTTCCCATAATGGGATTAAAACGGCGAGGCGGTAAAACTATGAATCTTGCGGATATGCTCACTTATGCCGATATCGGACAACTTAGCAGAATAGCGGATCATTACCGCTGTGAATGCAACGGGCACTCGAAGCATGAACTGATTCAATCCATCCTGCAGACAGTAGGGCGCCGCGATTTTATCGAGCGCTATATCGGCAGCATGAGTATGGAGGATTTGCGCTTCCTGAACACCCTGCTGTTTGATGGTCGTCGTCAGTTCAGCCTGGAGGAATTGGTTGCCTGTGCACAGGGCTCGCGGTTTACGGAAGATGCGAAGGAACGGGAAAGTCCGCGGGAGATGATCACCCGCTTTCGCCAGCAGGGTTGGCTGTTTAATGGCACCACCCAGCAAACTCGCTATCTGTTTGAGGTTCCGGAGGACTTGAAGCAGCGTTTCCGCGAAGCACTGGAACGCCGGTTTCTTGCCGAGGTGAAGGCGGCCGCCGCCGAACCGCCGATGTACCGGGAGGAGCCGGAGATGTTGTCCGCCGACCTGCTGCTCTTCCTGCAATACGTTTCCCGGCATGACATCCCGCTGAATAGCGAAGGGGTCATGTATCGGAGAAACCAGTCGCAGATCATGGAATCGCTGCACGTCTCCGAGGGGCTGGTTGGCAAAGGGTGGCGTTTCGGGTATGGCCGCCGTTTTAAGGATTATCCCAACCGGTTTGCGCTGCTCTACGACTATGCCTATCATTTCCGTCTCATTCAAGAGAACAACCATCGACTGGAATTGACGGATACGGGAGTGGTCTACCTGACGGAGGAACGCAAGGAGCCGATGATCCAGTTCGTCCGCTTTTGGTTAAGATTATATAAAGGACCTATACCCAATTTGCTGTCTCTCGTCTACTGGATTGTCTGCTGTTCGAAAGAATGGGTGACGGTCTCCTCGCTGTTCGAACGAGTAGAGCCGCTGATCAAGCCGTTCTTCTACGACTCTCCGGCTTCGATTTTTGAAGAGCGGATCCTGCAGATGATGCTTCATCTCGGGATGGTGCGCTTCGGAGAAGACGAGCAGCGCGAACGATATGTGCAGGCTTCCCCGTTCGGGAAACAAGCGGTTCAGCAAATCCATAAGGGCTAGGCCGGGATCCGCGAATGCCGCTAGGCACAGACATATTCATGAGAATGGGGGCAAACGTCTCCCATATCGGCGAAGATATCGGTGAATATCTTTAAGTATGAGCAGGTTGTGAAGTGACGGAATCTACGAGATGTGTGACGGTATGGAAAAGAATATCTATGTAACGATGGTTTGGAGGTGCATCCTATGGATCAGATGAAGGTTACTTATGAAGCAATGCTTGGATTGGCGGCGGAAATGATATGGGACGAAGCGCTCCGGAAGCATCGCTCGGAACAGATCTACAACGAGATTGACACCGCCTTGGCGAATGGCGACGAGGTTGCCTTCCGGCTCCTGACGGATGAACTGAAAACACTAGAAGAACGCTAAAAGCAAACCGCCCTATCTGTTCACAAGAATACGAACGGATGGGACGGTTTTTTTGTGAGGAGATGAAGGATGGATTTGTCAAGGATCCCTGTTTATAATGGGAAGACATTGATCGAAGAAGGGGATGCAACATGAAATTTAGTGAAATTGAAGCTTCCGCCTGGGAAGAGCTGCGCCCATACCTGGATACCTGCTTGATTCCGGTAACGGGATTATCCGGACAAGAACGCCCGTATGAAGTCACCAAAAAGTTGGAAAGGCTGAGAGATGTCCTCGATTGGGTGGAAATCCCTTTCAAGGGAAGGGTCGTTACGTACCCGTCATACCAATACCAGACGCCGGATATGGCGCAGACCCTAAATGATTTGTGCCGAAATGTCAAGGGCAGTGGATTTGCGTATGCCGTGGTCATCTCTGCAGATTTTGAGTGGGGAGATGAGCAGCTTCCAGAGGCAGATTTAATCGTGACGCCAGGCCGTTTTGCAGCGGATTCCAAGGAGGGAGCTGCGGCACGAGTGAAGGCGGCAGTACAAGAAATGTGGCAAGGCAAATAGCGATGATGATTGTGACAAAATATCGACAATTTCAAGTGGGACAAGCTTTTTGCGGGTCAAAAAAATGTGTCAAATTCTTGACGCTCTTAAAACGCTAATATATTATTAATATGTCTTACGCGATGTTGTGATAATTATCATTGAAACGCACGGAAACAATTGCTTGACAAGGGGGGTTGAAGACATATGAGCAATCAGCATGACCAGCAGGAATCCTCGCACAAACCGCCTATTCGCAAAGAGATGTCCCGTCGGCAATTTCTTACATATACGCTAGGGGGCGCCACAGCATTCATGGTGGGTGGGGTGACGCTTCCTATGGTTCGTTTTGCGGTTGATCCGATTTTGCACAAGAAAGGCGAAGGTACCTTCGTTAAAGTTGTGGAAGTGAGTAAGATTACCAGCGAACCACAGGAATTTTCGTTCGAGCTCAAGCAGCAAGACGGTTGGTACTTAAGTACAGCTTCCCTGACGGCTTGGATTCGCAAAGACGAAAGCGGCAAAATTTATGCGCTTTCACCGATCTGTAAACATTTGGGATGTACGGTCGGTTGGAATAACGACAAGAATTTCCCGAATGAATACCATTGCCCTTGCCACGGTGCGCATTACACCAAGGAAGGCAAGCAGTTGGCGGTGGCGTCGAAGCCGCTGGATGAGTACAAGGTTATGATTAAGGACGACTGGGTTTATCTGGGGGATATCATCCCGAACACCATCGTGAAATAAGGAGGCGTAGATTCGGATGTTTAAAAATGTATACAACTGGATTGACGAACGTCTTGATATCACGCCGATTTGGCGCGATGTGGCCGATCACGAGGTTCCGGAGCACGTGAACCCAGCGCATCACTTCTCCGCGTTTGTGTATTGCTTCGGCGGCTTGACGTTTTTTATTACGGTGATCCAGATCTTATCGGGGATGTTCCTGACCATGTATTACGTTCCCGATATTATTAACGCTTATGCCAGTGTAGAATACCTGCAGACCCAGGTCGCTTTTGGCCAGATTGTCCGCGGGATGCACCACTGGGGAGCAAGCTTGGTTATCGTTATGATGTTTCTACATACGCTTCGCGTTTTCTTTACCGGTTCCTACAAGGCACCACGCGAAATGAACTGGGTAGTCGGCATGCTGATTTTCTTCGTCATGATCGGTCTCGGTTTGACGGGTTACCTGCTGCCATGGGATAACAAAGCTTATTTCGCAACAAAGGTAACGTTGGAAATCGCCAACTCCGTACCGGTGTTGGGTCCGGTTATTAAGGAACTGCTGCAAGGTGGATCGATTGTAGGGGCAGAAACGTTAACTCGCTTCTTTGCCATTCACGTGTTCTTCCTGCCTGCAGTATTGCTGATCCTCTTGGTGGGTCACTTTATCATGATCCGCAGACAAGGGATTTCCGGTCCTCTATAAGAAGCGTGGGGCAAAGCTGATTCTAATGAATTAAATTAAGTTTCGAATGACCTCTATAAGAGAAGGGGGGGCAAAAAGGACATGGCTCATCATGACAATTCGAAGGAAAAGGTCGTATACGTCGGCGATTCCCGCGTCCGTAAGGGCAAGGGCTTTATTACGCCTCCGGATTATACGGCGTATCCCGGCAAGTCGGAAGCGTTCATTCCTAACTTTTTGCTGAAGGAATGGATGGTTGGCGTCGTTGTGCTCGTTGGATTCCTGGTGCTGACGATTTCGGAACCGGCTCCGCTGGGCTTCCCGGCCAATCCGACGGCTTCGGTTATCCCGATGCCGGACTGGTACTTCCTGTTCCTGTATCAATATCTGAAATATCCCTATGCCTCCGGCGATTACGTCGTGCTGGGTACGATGGGGATTCCGGCAGTGATGTTCGGCGGCTTGCTGCTCGCGCCGTTCTTGGATCGGGGCAAGGAGCGCCGCTTCTATAAGCGTCCGATCGCATCGGCGCTGATGTTTCTTTCGATCGCGGCTGTCGTTTATTTGACCAACTTTGCTTGGACGCATTACCAGAAAGAACTTCAAGCGACAGGTCAAGTACCGGAACATATTCAGCGGGAAGAACAAGCTCGCGAGAATCGGGAGAAGGGCTTGCCCACGTCGAATGCGAACCGTCAGGAAGAGGTCGCGATCGTGGATAAGGACGACCCAGCCATGGAAGTATACAAGAAAGCGACCTGCGTATCGTGCCATGGGGCTGACCTGAAAGGAGCGGCTGGACCATCGCTTCGCGGCGTTGGTGACAAGCATGATAAGGAAGCAATCCTTTCGATTATTAAAGAAGGATACAATGGCAAGATGCCTGCAATGTATGATACTGCGATTAGCGCAGGCTTGACGGATCAAGACATCGACCACTTGGCTGAATGGCTTGCGAAACAAAAAGCAGAACAGTAAAATAAGTAGTAATCTAAAAACCTGATCGTATTGCGATCAGGTTTTTTTAAGCTGTGGTGCTATTTTCGTGGAAAAAGAGGGAGATCGCGCTTGAAACTATCGGATCTGTGGAGCAAGTCTTTTTTATCTTCCCGCTTCATTCTTTGGGCATTGTTCGTATGTAATCTATTGGGGACGGTTTACGGCTATATTTGGTATGATGCGCAGCTGCTAGACACCTGGCGGAACCATCCGCATTGGCAAATCGTGTTCGTTCCGGACAGCCCGACGGCCAGCTTATTCTTTACGTTAAGCTTGCTGTTTTTGTTGTTCCCGGCGACATTGGCTAAATATTACCGCCTCCGAACCCTGATCGAGGGGCTGGCGGTCGTGACGAGTGTGAAATACGGGGTGTGGGCCGTGACGATGATTTTTGCCGGGGCGTATCAGGGCGGGGAGCTGGTGTGGCAGGACTGGATGCTGGTCGCCTCCCATTTGGCGATGGCCGTAGAGGCGATGCTGTTTGTCCGATTGTATAAGTTTGGGACGTTGATGCTGCTTGGGGCCGGTGCCTGGACCCTGCTAAACGATACGGTGGATTATACCTATGAGGTCTATCCCTGGTTACCGGAGACGTTGTGGGATGACGTGCCCGAAGTGGCGGTCTTTACCGTCCTCTTGACGGTGGCGAGCATTGCCGCCGGCTGGCTGGCGCTGAAGCAGGCCAAACGCGCCTGAGAGCGGGGTTCTAACGTAGGACAGCCTGCCATACCATGATGGTAGGGAGGGGATGTCCGTGAGAAGAACTTGGTTGAAAGGAGCGGTAGCCGTACTTGCTTTGCTTGCCGCCATGCTGCTATGGAATTCGGTGGTATTCGCTCAGCCGGAGAAGAACGGGACTGAGAGCACGCCAGCAACGTTGAAGGCGGTGGCGCCAGCGATGTCCGAACAGGAACGCAGCGAGCGGCTAAAGCAGCTTGAGTTGGCATCGGAACGGCTATATGAGCATATGCAGCAGGGAAGTACCCAAGAAGCATTGGCTGACATGGAGGCGTTAATTAACGCGCTGGAGGGGGTATCCTTTAAGGGGTTAACCTCGGTGGAGGGCATCCATGCCTTGGCGGAAACGATTATGGACACCAAAGAGACGTTAGTTAAGGTAGATATTCAGCCTGAAGCGTGGGCGCAATCCTCGGCCCGACTGCGGCTGGCGGTCAATAGCCTGCTGCATCCAGATAAGGCCTTATGGCAGCAATATTATAAAGTCATGTCCGATAATTTGCAGCAGATGAAACAGGCGCGCGCAGGCGGAAAACCAGCGGAGCTTCGTAAGGCGTTCCAAGCGTTACAGGATCATTACGATGTCGTCCGCCCGGCCGCAGTGATTCGTCGCCCGGCCTCGGAGATCAACCGCTTTGAGTCGTGGCTGTCGTATACGGGAGGGCTAAGCAGTGCACCATCCTGGGATGAAACGGCTCTGAAAGGGGCCATCGAGCAAGGAGAAGGCGCATTAAAAGCACTGTTTGGCCGCCGGGGAGACGAGCCCGTATTCCTGCCGGTCACCGGCGTAGACAGCCCGTGGTATTGGAGCGCTCTGATCGGGCTTTGGATCGTGCTTGCCTTGACCTATACGGGAATCCGGAAGTATCGCGCTGACCAAGCCGTAACTGCCGTACGAGCGCAGCGCCGGGCGGAAGAGATGAATCGGTACCGGCTTTAAGCCGTGAATCACACAAAAAGCTTAAGAGGCAGGGATGACCTTAACCCTCTTAAGCTTTTATGTTTATGTGCCTTTAATCTTCCTTGAACCCTTCCCCGTGTACATCGTGGACGTCATTGATGATAATAAATGCCCGCGGATCCACGGATTTGGCGATCGATTGCAACCGCCGACTTTCCTGCCTCGACACGACGCAGTAGGCCATATGCTTCGCTTGCTTGGAGTAAGCCCCAATGGCCGGAATCAGTGTGACGCCACGATCCATCTCCTTCGTAATGATATCGGCAATCGCGGGGGCATGGTCGCTGATGATCGTAAACGCCTTGGCGGAGTACGCACCCTCTTGAATAAAATCGATCACTTTCGAGGCGATAAATACGGCCACAAGCGTGTACAAAATATTTTCCTTCCTAATATAGAAGAGCGATAACCCGATAATGATGATGTCCAGCGTCAGGATGACCTGCCCCATACTAAACCCGTACTTGCGGCCAAGAATCCGCGCCACGATATCCGATCCTCCGGTTGTGCCGCCGAAACGGAAGACGATGCCAAGTCCTGCCCCCAGCGTCACCCCTGCATACAACGAGACGAGGATATAGTCCGTCTGCGTTTCGAACGGCAAAATCCAGCCCTCATCAATCATCCGTTCAAACAGCCACAGGAAGAGCGTTAATGAGCCGATGCCGACTCCGGTCCAAAGAATGGACCGTCCGCCGAGGATCTTCCAGCCGATCAGAAACAAAGGGATATTTAGCATGAGGTTGGACAGCGAAGGTGAAATGCCAAACGCATAGTTCAGCAGCAGCGTCACGCCTGTAACCCCGCCTTCCATCAGTTGGTTGGGCAGGATAAAATAAAGAAGGCCAAACGCATAAATCGCCGTACCCAGCATGATGGGCAGCAGCGTTTTTAGAAATCCGGTTAATTTGCTCAAAGCCATGAAAAAACCTCACCTGTCCCCAGCGTAATTTATGTTATGTAGCTTACTACCGCCAATTGGATAGATCTTCCTATCCTAGTATACCTTTTTCCGCGCCGATTAAAAAAGGATTTGTTTTCGTCACCTACTTACGATAACATAGGGGAAAACGGGACATAAAGCGGAGGGATTGGCACTTGGATAGGAACAATGAGAAATCTCTCGCGGAAATGCAGCGCGAAGTAGACCGTTATATTTCGCAGTTTAAAGAAGGCTATTTCAGCCCGCTGACGATGCTCGCTCGAATGGCGGAGGAAGTAGGCGAGCTGGCCCGCGAGGTGAACCATACCTTTGGTGAGAAGCCAAAGAAGAAGGATGAACCGGAAAATTCGATCGAGCTGGAATTGGGCGATATCCTGTTTATTACCATATGCTTTGCCAATTCGCTTGGGATTAATCTCACCGAGGCCCATGATAAGGTGATGCATAAGTTTGCGACCCGGGATGCGGATCGATGGACGAAAAAGGACACCGAATAGGGTCATCCTTCATATGCTGTTAGCATGATCATCCCTACAGTAAAGGGGGATAGCATATGAAGGCGGAGGATTATTTACAACGAGCTTACCGCAGCATCTATGAAAACGACTTTGCGCAGGCGATGCACTGGTTCGAGCGAGCGCTGGACGTCCAGCCGGATCACGCGGACATCCATTATCGCTACTCGATTACCTGCGCCCGGAGCGGGCAGCTGGATAAGGCGCTGCAACACGCGCGTCTGGCTGCGGCCTTGGAGCCTGAGCAGGACGAATATAAGCTGCATTGCGATCGTTTGCAGTCCATGGAACTGACGCAAATGGCCAGACGGCAGCTGGAGGCGACCGGCGCCAAGCGGAAAGCGGCAGCCGAGCCGGCAGCCCGCATGTTAAAGCGTGCGGTCGAGCTTGATCCGTTGTCGTTGGATGCGCAGGTTTGGCTGGCGATCGCCTACGGCGAGCTGGAATGCTACGACCTTGCGCTGCAGGCGGTTCGCAATGCATCGGCCCTTCCTTTGGACGCCGGTGCAGCAGGTCAGCTGAAAGAGCTGGAGCAGCGATTGAAGCAGCAAATGAAGCAATCATCCTAGTAGAGAATGTGAGGAGATCGAGATGTCGGAACCGATTAAAGTCGCCGTGGCGGGCGCCGCAGGCAGAATGGGCAGAGAAGTCGTAAAAATGGTGCTCCAGGACCCGGAGCTTCAGCTGGTTGCCGCTGTGAATTTATCAAATGAAGGCATCGATGCCGGAACGCTGGTTGGCCTTCCGGCTTGCGGCGTGCCGATAACCACGAATTTAGAAGAGGCGCTGCGGGAGACGAGCCCGCGAGTGCTTGTAGACTTTACGACACCGCAGTATGCTTATACGAACACCGAACTCGCGATTCGGTACGGCGTTTCGCCGGTTGTAGGGACGACCGGGTTTACGCCGGAGCAAATCGAAGAACTGGACAAGCTGTGCCACGCCCAGGGGATCGGTGGTTTGATCGCTCCGAACTTCTCCATCGGGGCGATTCTGATGATGCGTTTTGCGGCACAGGCGGCGAAATATTTTCCGCATCTGGAAATCATCGAATACCACGGCGACCAGAAGCTGGATGCCCCTTCAGGGACAGCGGTGAAGACGGCTGAGCTGATCGCGCAGAACCGGAAGGAGCTTCGTCAGGGCAACCCGAATGAGGAAGAGACGATTGAAGGCGCACGCGGCGGTTATTATAACGGTTTTCGGATACATAGCGTCCGGTTACCGGGCGTATTTGCACAGCAGGAAGTTGTGTTTGGCGGTTTTGGCCAGACGCTGAAGATTCGTCATGATTCGTATGAGCGTGCCGGTTACATGCCGGGCGTGAATTTGGCCATTAAGAAAGTGATTGACTGCAAGGGCATGATTTACGGGTTCGACCATTTCATGGATGAATAAAGGGGATAAGGCATATGTTAAACATCGCATTTATAGCTCATGACCGTAAGAAAGAAGATATCGTTAATTTCGTCATCGCCTACGAGCATGTATTCAAAGATAAGCGGCTTTATTCCACGGGGACGACCGGAAGGCAAATCATGGAAAATACTTCGCTAAAAATACACCGGTTCCTGTCGGGACCGCTCGGCGGGGATCAGCAAATCGGTGCGTTAATTGCCCAGAACGAGATGGATCTGGTCATCTTCCTGCGCGACCCGTTGATGGCACAGCCCCATGAACCGGACATCACCGCACTGCTGCGCTTGTGCGACGTACACGGGATTCCAGTAGCAACGAATATGGCCACCGCCGAAATTTTGGTACGTGCCTTGGATCGCGGCGACTTCGGTTGGCGCGAACTGGTGGAACAGAATAAACCGGGGTTGACAAAATGAACGGCTTACTGGATATCTTAATCTTTGGGGCACATGCGGACGATGCCGAAATCGGCATGGCCGGCACGATCGCCAAGCATATTGCCGCGGGGTACCGCGTGGGCATTTGCGATTTGACCGAAGCCGAGCTGTCCTCCAATGGCAATCCGGTGCTGCGTAAGCAGGAAGCCGAGGCGGCAGCCGATGTGCTCGGATTAGCCGCTCGCATCAATTTGGGGCTTCCTGACCGTGGGTTAACCGGGTCGGCGGAGCAGCTGGCTGCGGTAACCGAGGTGATTCGTCAGTATGCACCGCGGGTGGTTTTTGCCCCGTATTGGGAGGATCGCCACCCCGATCATATCGATTGCAGCAAGTTGGTGGAGGCTGCGGTCTTCAACGCCAAGCTGCGTCGGTACATGCCGGACAAGCCGGCGGTCGCTGCGCCTGAGCTTTATTTTTATTTCATTAATGATTGGGTGACGCCTGATCTGATCGTCGATGTGAGCGCAACCTACGAGCAGAAGGAGCGGGCGCTCCGGTGCTACCGTTCTCAATTCGAGGCCGGTTCGCCGGGCGAAGACATTGCCTTAACCCCGCTGAATCAGGGATATGTGGAACGGGTCAAAGCCCGCGACTCGCTGATTGGTCAGCGTGCCTTGATTCCTTTCGCAGAAGGGTTTATGACGAAAACCGCATATCAGGTTAATCTATTTGGCTCCCATCGCACATAAGCTGAAAGAGGGAACAAACAACAAAGGAGGCCCCCACCATATGGAACCATTTTTGAAAATTGGCATCACATGTTATCCATCCTTGGGCGGTTCGGGGGTTGTGGCCACCGAGCTCGGGAAGCTGCTGGCGGAGAAGGGCCACGAAGTCCATTTTATTTCGCATAGCGTTCCTTTTCGCTTAGGGAGTTACCATAAAAACATTTTTTACCACGAAGTTGAAGTCAGCGATTACTACGTGTTCCGGTATCCGCCTTATGATTTGTCCTTAGCCACCAAAATGGCTACGGTAGCCAAAGAGCAAGGACTGGATATTCTGCATGTTCATTATGCGGTGCCACACGCGGTTTGCGCGTTTCTCGCCAAGCAGATGGTGGGAGACTCGCTTAAGGTCGTGACAACGCTGCATGGGACCGATATCACCGTATTGGCGCAGGACGAATCGCTCAAGGACTTGATTCGGTTGGCGATTAATGAAAGTGACGCTGTAACCTCGGTGTCCCGCGATTTGATGCGGGAAACCCGCGAGGTCCTCGACATCACGCGGGATATCGACTTGACGTATAACTTTGTTGACGAGCGGGTGTATTACCCGCGCGACGCCAAGAGCTGCCGGATGAATTTTGCCGCTCCCGGCGAGAAAGTGCTGATGCATATCTCCAACTTCCGGCCGGTGAAGCGGGTGAGTGATGTGGTGGATATTTTCCATCAAGTCAACCGGGAAGTTTCGTCGAAACTGTTGTTTGTCGGTGAAGGACCGGAATTGCCCAAGATCCAATGCAAAATCAAGGAGCTGGGCCTGGCCGACCGGGTGCATTTCCTCGGAAAACAGGACGATATCGCTCATGTGATTTCCATGGCGGACGTCTTGCTGCTGCCTTCGGAGAAGGAAAGCTTTGGCCTGGTCGCCCTGGAGGCGATGGCTTGCGGAGTGCCGACCATCGGCTCAATTGCAGGCGGGATTCCGGAGCTGGTGAAGCACGGGGAGACCGGTTTCCTGGCGCCGATCGGCGATACGAAGCAGATGGCAGAGTACTGCATCTCGCTGCTGAAGAACCCGGAGCTGGCTGAGCGGATGCGTGAAGCCTGTTTAACCCGGGCCAAAACCGAGTTCAGCAGCGATAAAATGATGGCAGCATACGAAGAAATTTATTACCGTGTGCTAAATGTTCCAATGCCAACGTTAAATCCGGCGTGCGGTTGATGGGACCGGACGATGATTAAGCGAATTCGCAGCATGTTAACGGCGCAGGGCTGGAGAGCCCTGCGCTTGCTGTGCCGATTTTTTGTCTATGCTTGTATTGATTGGAAGGGAGGTGTCCGCAATCGAAAAACATCATTGGAGTCAAGTTGACCCCCTTATGCTAGCTCAGGGGGAACGTGTGCTGCGTATTTTGCGAGATGGCGGGCACCAGGCTTTTTTTGTCGGGGGTTGTGTGCGTGATGAACTCATGGGGCGCCCGGTCCACGACATGGATATTGCTACTTCAGCGAAGCCGGATGAGGTGGTTCGGTTGTTTGAACGCACGATCCCAACGGGAATTCAGCACGGGACGGTAACGGTGATGATGGGGGATCATGCGTTTGAGGTGACGACGTTCCGCAAGGAGTCGGATTACGCCGATTTTCGCCGTCCGACTTCGGTGGAGTTCGTCGATGCGGTGACAGAGGATTTGCGGCGGCGGGATTTTACGATGAATGCGATCGCCCGGGGGCTGGAAGGCGAGCTGATTGACCCGTTTGGCGGCCGGATGGATATTGAGCGCGGGCTGATCCGCTGCGTGGGCGATGCCAAAGAACGGTTTGCGGAAGATGCCCTGCGCATGATGCGGGCGGTCCGGTTCGCTTCGACCTTTGGGTTCCGCCCGGTTTTAAGCTTGTGGAAGGCGCTCCTTGCAGGCCGGGACAAGCTAGGCTACATTGCGAAGGAGCGCGTGCGGATGGAGCTGGAAAAAATAGTGCTGGGCCCGGATCCGCTGCGCGGGCTGGCCCTGCTGGAACGCAGCGGGCTGCTGCGGTACGCGAAGGCAGCGCAGGAGCCCGCTGCGGCGGAGGCGCATGGCGCCGAGGCGGGGGCGGGCGCCGCTGAGGCAACGCCAGGCGCTGCAGCCACGCCAGGCGCCATCGCCGCGCTGTCGCGGCGCCTGCTGCACCGCGAGCCGCCGCGCCGCGCGCTGCTGGCGGCGCTGCCGCTGCTGGCGCCTGCGCCGCCGGCGCTGCGCTGGTCGCTGCTGCTGCAGGCGCTTGGCGCCCCGGGCGAGGCGGCTTCCCCGCTGCTCAAAAGCTGGACGTTCTCGAACCAGACCGCCCAAGAGGCGGCTGGGATCGTCCGCTTTGACGAAGCGTGGGAAGCCATCCTGGCCGAGGCGCCAGGTGAGCGCGAGCAGCGGCGCGGCTGGATCGGCCTGCAGGTCGCGTTTGGCCGCGAGACCGCCGGGCGGTGGCTGCACCGCCAGCAGGCGGTGGTGCAAGCGGCCATAGGCGACGACGCCAAGCGGCAGGCCGACCAGGCCATCCTGGCACGCGCGGGCCAGTGGCACCGCGAGGTGCAAGTACATACGCTGAAGGAGCTGGCCATCAGCGGCGGCGAAGTGCTGCAAACGGCCGGCCGCAAAGGCGGCCCTTGGCTTAGCGAACTGCTGAAGCAACTGCTGATCGCAGTTGCCGCAGGTGAGCTGCCCAACGACCGGCTAACTCTCCTGAAACATGTGGAAACGGTGGTGAAGAATGATGGAAGCAAACCGATTGCTTGACATGCTGCTGGAGCATCCGGGGCAATATATATCTGGCGAGGAGCTCAGCCGCCGGCTGTCGATCAGCCGGACGGCGGTATGGAAGCAAATCGCCAAGCTGCGCGAAGAAGGCTACGAATTTGAGTCCGCCCCGCGCAGGGGATACCGGTTGACTCGGCAGCCCGACAAGCTGAGTCATGCCGGTTTGCTGCATGCCTTGCAGGGGACGAAGACGTTTGGACAACGGCTGAAGCTGCTGGACAGCACGTCCTCCACGCAGGAAGAAGTCCGCAAGCTGGCGGAGGAAGGCGCGCCTCACGGCACCCTTGTGCTCGCCGAAGAGCAGACGGCGGGGCGCGGGCGCCAAGGTCGCCGCTGGTATTCACCGCCGGGCAAAGGCGTGTGGATGAGCCTATTACTGCGTCCCGACCGCCAACCGCTGTCGATTGCGCCGCAGTTGACCTTGCTGACCGCAGTGGCGGTTTGCCGCGCCATACGGAAAGTCACCGGCGTAGATGCCGGTATCAAATGGCCAAATGATATTTTAGCCCGCGGCCGTAAGCTGTGCGGCATTATCGTGGAGTCTGCGGCGGAGGACGAGCTGATCCGGTACGCCGTCGCCGGGATTGGCATTGATGTCAATCTGACGGCTGCTGACATTCCGCCGGAGCTGGAGACCATCGCGACCTCATTATGTATTGAAAGCGGGCGGCGGATTGATCGGACAAGCTTGATCGGCGCGGTGATCAAGGAGCTGGAGCAGCTTTACGAGCTTTATATCCAGGAAGGTTTTGCACCGATCGGCCACTTGTGGGAGGCGCTGTCGGTCACGTTGGGCCGAGAGATCACCGTGCATACGCCAAACGGGGTGCTCCAAGGCACAGCAACCGGATTGGATTCGAGCGGCGCATTATTCCTTTTGGATCAGAATGGCAAACATTTCACGATATTCTCTGGAGAAGTACAACTTGGCGGATGAAAAAAATAACGTAATTTGTTATACTGAGCACAGGAGGCGGTATCGGCATCGTTCTGAACTGCACTCCGGTTGCTTGTCGGAGGTATGAATGTGGTGAAAGTTCAAACCGTCGGCCGACTTTTTGAACGACCACAAATCAAGTTGCGTTGGATTCTGCTCTGAGCCGAAAGAGGACCGAGACAGAAGAACGAGGATATAACTCACTCTTCTTTGGACTTCGGACCTTTTTAGTGCCAAACTAAAAGGTTTTTTTGTTGTGCGCGTTTTTGGAGGACTCGCACAAAGTCAAACCGAAGGAGATGGATCAAATGGCAGGGAAACAAGCTTTAAACATTGTGAAAATGAAAAAAATGAAGCAAGACGGCATTCCGCTCGCGATGATTACCGCCTACGACTATCCGTCGGCCCAACTGGCCGAGGAAGCGGGTGCGGATTTGCTGCTCGTCGGAGACTCGCTGGGCAACGTTGTTCTCGGGTATGATTCGACGATCCCCGTAACATTGGACGATATGGTATACCATGCCCGTTCCGTTGCGCGCGGGGCGCAGCATACCTTCATCGTGGTTGACATGCCGTTTATGACATATCACGGAAGTATTGACGAAACGTTGCGGAACGTCCGCCGTTTGATGCAAGAAGGTCGTGCCCATGCCGTCAAAATGGAAGGCGGTGCGGAGATCGCTCCCGCCGTCCAAGCCATCGTGCAAGCCGGGGTGCCGGTGCTGGGGCACATCGGATTGACGCCTCAATCTGTTAACCAGATCGGCGGTTACCGGGTGCAGGGCAAAGACGCTGCTGATGCGAAGCGGCTCATGGAGGATGCCAAGGCGTTGGAATGCGCCGGTGCCTTTGGTATTGTGCTGGAGCTGGTAACGGAAGAAGTGGCAACGGCGATCTCCCGCGAGTTGAGTATTCCGACCATCGGCATTGGCGCGGGACGCGGCTGCGACGGTCAAGTGCTGGTGTACCATGACGTGTTGAAATATACGGCGGATTACCGGGATAAACGGTTTGTGAAAACCTACGCCGATATTGGCGCGCAGATCCGCCAAGGGATTTTAGAATACGTTACGGATGTCAAAAACCGCTCGTTCCCGGCAGAAGAGCATGTGTTCCGCGCGGATCAAGGCGTGCAGGAATCACTGGGAACTTTGTATGGCAAAGGAAAGGTGGAAGTCCGGTCATGAAGACCTTTAACAAGATTGTCCCGCTCCGTGAACAGTTGAAGGATGCACGGTTCACAGCAGCGAAAGAAGGAAAATCAATCAAAGTTGCGCTCGTGCCAACGATGGGATATCTGCACGAGGGGCATGCAAGCTTGTTGCGTAAAGCACGGGCGGAGAACGATCTGATAGTGCTGAGCATTTTCGTAAACCCGATTCAGTTCGGGCCCAACGAGGATTTTGAGCGCTATCCCCGCGATCCGGAAAAAGACCTGGCCTTGGCCGAGCGTGAGGGCGTGGATTTCGTCTTTTTGCCTAGCGTTGAAGAAATGTATCCCCAACCGACCC
Organism: Paenibacillus sp. p3-SID1389; assembly: GCF_025151705.1. Classification (NCBI taxonomy): domain Bacteria; kingdom Bacillati; phylum Bacillota; class Bacilli; order Caryophanales; family Paenibacillaceae; genus Paenibacillus; species Paenibacillus sp. p3-SID1389. Next base: position 17,509 of record NZ_JALXVO010000019.1, read on the forward strand.
GCACCCATATTAAGGTCGCTGGTTTGACGGACGTGCTGTGCGGTGCTTCGCGACCGGGCCATTTCGACGGGGTAACCACCGTTGTCGGTAAGCTGTTTCATATCGTGCAGCCGGACCGCGCTTATTTCGGGCAAAAGGATGCCCAACAGGTGGCGGTAATCACGCGCATGGTAGAGGATTTGAACTTCGATGTCGAAGTCATTCCTTGCCCGATTGTTCGTGAGGCCGATGGACTGGCGCTCAGCTCTCGAAATGTGTACTTGAGTGCGGAAGAACGGCAGGCTGCACTTGTCTTGTCCCGCAGTCTCGAGCGCGCAAGAGCTAAAGCAGAGGGAGAACGTCCGGTGACCGCAGGGGAGCTGCGGGCGGAAATCCGCGACACAATCAGCGCTGAACCGCTGGCGAATATCGATTATGTGGAAATTTCGGATTTTCCGGAATTGTCGCCTTTAGCGGACGATGAATGTGTTGATGCCGCTGGCCGCCAAAAAGGTGTGTTGATCGCCGTTGCCGTGAAATTTGGCACGACGCGGCTGATCGATAACGTCATTTTAACGAAGAAGGTGAACCATTAATGTATAGAACGATGATGAAATCGAAAATTCACCGCGCAACCGTGACGGAAGCTAACCTGAACTATGTGGGCAGCATTACGATCGACGAGGATCTGATGGAGGCTTCCGATCTGCTGGAGAACGAGCAGGTGCAAGTCGTCAACAACAATAACGGCGCCCGCCTGGAAACGTATGTGATTCCGGGACCTCGCGGCAGCGGCGTGATTTGTTTGAACGGTGCGGCGGCACGACTTGTGCAGCCGGGCGACAGTGTCATCATTATTTCTTATGCCCAAATGTCGCCGGAAGAAGTCCGCAGCCATAAACCAACCGTCGTGTTCGTTGACGAAAACAACAAGCCGGTGGATAAGGCGCATCAAGAACTCCATGCCATGATCCGTTAATAAGGTTGTTCAAAAAGCATCTTCGGATCACGAGGAGGCCATGGGGGAAGGGGCTCGGCGTCAGCCGGGCCCTTCGTATGTTTAATTATGATGCGGCCGCGCTACACTATTCATGCCGCCGAATTGTATTCGATTTTTCGCATATAATTGGGCTGTAGTTCGCATTACCCCCAATCTATTCGATTTTTCATATAGAATTTGGGAAATTGCCCGCTCAACCCACAATTTTGTATGAAATTTCGAATACAATGAGCTGTAAATCGCAACAAACGCTGAAATGTATTCGATTTTTCACATCCAATCAGAGAAACGGGCCATCAAAAAGTGTAATTCCTCCCTGCCGGAATGAAATCGTCCCCCGAAACAAAAAATGTACGTAAGGCTCGGACTGATTTCATTTTCGTTAGGGGGATGCGAATGATGTTTCAGCATGTGTTTGCGGAAATGAATGAGATGTTGGACGAAATCACGAGGAAATACCCATTGGCCGGCCATGCCCAGAAGCAGGAGCTCGCGAAGAAATGGAGCCTGCTTCAGCATATGAGCGACGGCATTATCGAGGAATGGCTGAGCTTTGAGGAGAAAATGGGATATTTACGCCATGCGTTCCGGAGCCTGGAGTCCAGAGAGACCCCCGATCTTCCTGAATTGGATGACCCCGCCTTTGTGAAAGGCCAAGGGTATTACAAGCTGCTGATGTTTCCCCAGGCTTCTGCTCAATTTGAGCAGGTGGTGAAGCAATTTACGGACAGCGTGTTGGCTCGGACTTATCTAGGGATGTGCCATCTGCACCTCGAGCAATTTGACAAAGCCGCCAAGCATTTCTGGATCGTGCTGGAAAAGGCTGCGAACAAGCGGCTGCGTTCCATTATATACAACGCGCTGGGGTGTATCGAGGCGCACAAGGGCGTATTTGAGAAGGCAAAAGAGTACTTCAAGTTGGCTCATCACAGCGATCCGTCCTTGCCCGAGCCGTTGGCCAATTTGGAGGCTTGTGCGAACAGTACAGGTAAACTGCATTACGGTCCCGAGTTGACTTCGCTATTGTAGGATTTATGATTCATTAACTGCAGGTCACGCACTTATTTACGGCATGTTTTTGGAAGCGATGCGAACACCGCTCATGGCGGCGCATCGCTTGTTTTGTTTTGTGATTTTTATTACAGATATGGTTTGTATTAATTTTCAAATTGGCTATCTTCTGTTATGCTGTAAAGAGACTGGAATGAAGGGACAACTAATTGCAATGAAATATGCTGTGCTTGATTTTGAAACGACGGGTAACCAGTCCTCCGATGATATTATTCAAGTGGGACTTGCCATTATAGAGCCGGATCGATCGATTTCTCAGGTGTATCGTTCCTTCGTCAAGCCAGGCGTTCCGATCCCACCGTTTATTACGGGGTTAACGGGCATCACCGATGAGGATGTGAAGGATGCGCCGGAGCTGGACGAAGTGATGATGGAGATGGTTCCACTCCTGAACGACGTCGTGTTGGTTGGGCACAACGTAGCATTTGATTTTAATTATCTGCAGAGCGCCTTGGACAAAACGGGCTACTTGCCGTTCACCGGACGGATCCTGGACACAATGGATTTCTTGAAAATCCTGTTCCCTTCGCTGACTTCTTACCAGCTGGGGATGGTGGCGGCGGAGTTCGAGGTGGAGCATGAGCGTCCGCACCAGGCGGACAGTGACGCGCTGGCGACGGCGCTGATTTTCCTCAAATGCTTGGAGGAATGTGACCGACTGCCGCTGCTGACCTTACAGCGTTTGGCCGATCTGTTTGCAGGTGAGGACAGCGATCTCGGGTGGTTTTTTGATGCCATGGTGCAGGAGAAGGAGCGCGAAGCGCTGCCAAGCGAAGACGGCTTTGTATACTACCGCCAATTCGCCTTGCAGGTTGAAGATTGGCTTGACATTGAAGCGCCAAGGGACAGCACGGAGCGCAATCCGCTGGCGGGCGTGACCTTCGAGCAGTTTATGGAGCAGGTCCGGGAACGATTGCGGGAGCGTTTGCCGCAGTATGAGGAGCGGGAAGCCCAGAACATGATGCTGAATGAGGTCATGCGGGCTTTTGAGGAAGACAAGCATTTGCTTGTTGAAGCTGGAACGGGAACGGGCAAATCCTTAGGATATCTGCTGCCGGCCATTTACCACAGCGTCAAGAACGAAGAGAAGGTCATGGTCAGCACGCACACCATCAACCTGCAGGAGCAGCTTAGGGAGCGCGATGTGCCGTTGTTGACGGAGGTCGTGCCTTTTCCGTTTCGTGCAGCCGTTTTTAAAGGTAGGCAGCATTATTTGTGCTTGCGCAAATTTGAACATAAAATAAATAGAAAAGACTTCTCAACACCTAAAGAAGAGGTGATGACGGCCGCGCAAATGGTCGTATGGCTTACCCAAACGGAAAGCGGCGATGACGAAGAGCTGAATCTCGGCAATCGCGGCGGTGATTTATGGGAGACGGTGGCCAGTGAGTCGGAATCCTGCTTAGGCCGATCCTGTCCTTGGTTCCGCAAATGCTTCTATCATCGCGCAAAACACGAAGCCGGTGTCGCGGACGTGGTCATTACGAACCACTCTAAGCTGTTTACGGACATCCAGGCGGGGCATCAGCTGCTGCCGGGTTACGAGCGGCTGGTTATCGATGAAGCGCATCATTTAGAGGATGTGGCCGGCAAGCATTTGGGGATTCATATGAAGTATTTTACGGTCGTGCATACGCTGACCCGGTTATTTAAAGACAGCAAGACGGGGCAGCTGGCCAACCTTCGCAGCTCGCTTGAAGCGTCGGGCGCGGAGAAAGCCTCAGAATGGTGCTCAGTCATCGACGGAATCTATCCAACGCTGGTGGACGTGAAGGAGAGCTGGGACAAGCTCAGCGAGCTGCTGTTCAGCTTGATGCCTGACCGCAGCGACGCCGCCCCTGGCGATCCCGGGCAATTCGTGTACCGGCTGTTGCCGAATCGAAAACCAAAGGATTGGGAGACGCTGACCGCGCTCGAAAATCAAATTTACGTAGGTCTTGGCGACGTGCTTCGGAAAGGGGAGCGCCTCCTGTCCGAAATCCGAGAAGAGCAGGACGATTATGCAGCGGAGAGCCTGATCACCGATATCAGCGGCTTGTTTAAAGATTTAGCCGGGGAACGGGAAGCGCTGCGCTTCTTCATGAAGTTGGAGAGCGAGGACACCGTCTATTGGATGGAGGCGAACGGGAACTTCCGTAGCCGGTCGCTCCAGATGTATGCGGTGCCGATTGACGTCAGCGCTCAATTGAAGCAATTTTTCTTCGACCGGAAGAAGAGTGTCGTTATGACGTCCGCGACTTTATCGGTGGATAAATCGTTCCAATATATGATCGAGCAGCTTGGCTTGACTGAGGCGGCGGAAGAGGATCGGTTGATCACAGCGATGCTGCCCTCGCCGTTTAACTACCGCGATCAGGCGTTGCTGGTGATCCCGCGCGATTTTCCAAGTGTGAAGGGCAGCGTGGGGGATGACCATTTCATTCATACGCTGGTGCAATCGCTGGCGGATGCCGCGGTGGCGACGCAAGGTCGCATGCTGGTGCTGTTTACATCCTATCGGATGCTCAGGCAGGTGTATGACCCGCTGAAGGAACTGCTCGCAGCGGAGGGAATCACGGTGATCGGGCAAGGGATGGACAGCGGCAGCCGCACCAAGCTGACCCGACGGTTCCAAGGGAACAGCGCATCGGTGCTGCTCGGGACAAGCAGCTTTTGGGAAGGGGTGGATATTCCTGGCGAGGCGCTGACCAGTTTAGCGATCGTACGCTTGCCGTTCCAGCCGCCAAACCACCCGCTGATGGAAGCGAAGAGCGAACGCCTGCAGCGGGAGAAGAAGAATCCATTCATGAAACTGTCCGTCCCGCAAGCGGTTATCCGCTTTAAGCAAGGATTCGGACGACTTGTCCGCTCGTCGCAGGACCGCGGCATCGTGATCGTTTATGATACCCGGATCCTGGAATCTTATTATGGAAAATATTTCTTATACTCTTTGCCCGGACCGAAGATGGAGCATATGCCATTAACTCAGATGGTTCCGCGCATCTCGGAATGGTTAAATCCCGAAGCCTAAGCCGCTTCATAGATCGCATTGAAGAATAGGGGGAACAAGCATGAAGTCAGATAAAATTTCGGACGCTGTCGTCCGCAGACTGCCGGTTTACCTGCGTTTCTTAAATGAACTCAGCCGACGGGAGGTGCCAACGGTGTCCTCCCAGGAGCTCGGACAGAAGCTGGATCTCAATCCGGCGCAAATCCGTAAGGATTTGGCTTATTTCGGCGATTTTGGCCGGAAGGGGATCGGCTACGATGTCGCTTATTTGATTGAAAAAATTCAACAAATTCTCAATCTGGACCAACAGATTAACGTCGCGCTGGTGGGTGCCGGGAATCTGGGGCAAGCCCTTTCGAATTATAATGCGTATTTGAAGGATAATATGAAGATTGTTGCGGTGTTCGACGCTTCACCGGCTAAGATCGGCAAGCAGATCAACAACATCACGATTCAGCCGATCGAAGAGCTGGCGGAAACCGTCCGGGCGAAAAATATCCGCATCGGCATCATCACCGTGCCGGATACGGAGGCGCAACGCGTAGCGGATGAGCTGGTTGCCGCCGGAATCGGTGCGATTCTGAACTTCGCGCCAACGATTCTGAAGGTTCCGCCGGAAGTTCGGATCCATGCGGCTGACTTCACTACTGATTTGCTGAGCTTGGCTTACTACTTGGAAGACGGAAAGGAAACAAGCAACGTATGAGTCGTAAATGGTTAATTAAGAACGGGACGTTTGCCGTCTTAAATGCGGACCGTCCTGTAATTCACGGATATATGCTCGTTGAGGGCGATACGATCAGCTATATTGGCGAAGAGCGCCCGGAAGGCGTGGAAGGCGCCGAAACGTTGGACGGCAAAGGGTTGTTGTTCCTGCCGGGCCTGATCAATACCCATGGCCATGCGGCGATGTCGCTGCTGCGCGGCTATGGGGATGATATGGTGCTGCAAACCTGGCTGCAGGAGAAAATGTGGCCGATGGAAGCCAAATTTACTGCGGCGGATGTGTATGCCGGTACGGCGTTATCTGTGTTGGAAATGCTCAAGGGCGGGACGACGACGTTCCTGGATATGTACGATCACATGGACGAAGTGGCCAAAGTCGTGGAGGAATCGGGTATTCGCGCCGTGTTGATGCGCGGGGCCATCGGGTTGTGCTCCCCGGAAGAGCAAGATCAGAAGCTCAAAGAAGCGATCGCGTTTGCTCAGAACTGGCACGGCAAGGCAGAAGGCCGCATCACCACGATGATGTCGCCGCATGCACCATACACCTGCCCGCCAGCCTTTATCGAGAAATTTGTGCAAGCTGCCCATGATCTCGATTTGCCGATGCACACGCATATGTCGGAGACGCGCGCCGAGGTAGAGCAGAACGTTAACGATTACGGCGTCCGCCCGGTAGAACATTTGCTGAAGCTGGGGATGTTCTCCCGCCCGACCCTGCTTGCCCACGCTGTGCATTTGACGGACGAGGAAATCGACATCTTGGCAGCGCACGGCGTTACCATCTCGCATAACCCAGGCAGTAACCTGAAGCTGGCCAGCGGGGTCGCCCGCGTACCGGAACTCCTGAAGAAGGGCGTAGTTGTATCGCTGGGTACTGACGGTCCGGCGAGCAATAATAACCTGGATATGCTGGAGGAGATTCGTTTGGCTGCGCTGATTCATAAAGGCGTATCCGGCGATCCAACGGCGGTTCCTGCGCTGGAAGCTCTGAAAATGGGGACGGAATACGGCGCGAAATCGGTCTTCTTGCAAAATACAGGCAAGCTGGCTGCTGGCATGAAGGCGGATATCATCGCCTTAAATACGGAGCAAGCCCATTTCCTGCCGAGAACGGATTATATCTCCCATACCGTTTATTCCGCTGGCGCCAAAGATGTAGAGCATGTCTGGGTCAACGGTAAGCAGGTAGTCAAGCACGGTGCTTGTCTGACACTGGATGAAGAACGCATCCGCTACGAGGCGCAAGCGGCGTTTGAGGGACTGTTGGCACGATAATGAGCGGCGCGCGGTTTCCTGAAGGAGGCTGCTTGCTTAGGAAGGGAAAGGAAGAGTAGCTTGAGGAAGCGAACGAAATGGATCCTGCTGTCCCTCGTGATTCTGTTGATCGTGCTCCTGGGTCTCCACCGGTTTTATCTATACATTCATGAGGATACGTGGAAAGCCGAAAGAGCCGCTATCCAGCAGGCGAAGCAGGAGACGGATCTCGTCCGGGGCGACAAGGTTTGGAAGTCGGTATGGGATGAAGTTACCTGGGTCGTGCAAGGGGAGGATGCATCCGGCCGCCAAATGATGGTCTGGTTAAGGGAAGGACATGATCCAGAGGTACGCTTGCTGTCCGATGGCAAGTCCGAGAGCCAAATGCGTGAGATCATCAAACAATCGTTGCCGGGGATCCGGGTGGTTCGGCTGCTGCCAGGCATATACAATAACCAATTGGTGTGGCAGCTGTTCTATAAAGAGAAGGACCACCATTATTATCGGTTTTTCAGTTTCACGACCGGCGAAGCTTTGCCGGAAGTGTTCACCCTGCCGAACCGCTGACAGGGGGGCTATGGATCAATCATAAATAAACGGTTTCGTTGTTTAGGCGAAGAGCCTGAATCGCGGAACCGTTTTATTTTTTGGCTTGAGAAAAAGTAGCATTTCGGGGTAGAACTACTAGCGTTCATTTTTAAATATCTTCACACTTTTCTTCGAAATTTGATATACGATGTGATATACTCATATTTGTAGTTTTGATATACGGGAATATATATCACAGAGTTGATAGTTTATATAGATAAGGGGGGCATCACGTGAAACTGCGTATTGGACCAATTGCTGCAAGCATTGCTATTTCCGCCCTTGTATTATTTGGTGGATGGTTCCTATATCGGCAGTGGGCGATTGAGCGTCCGCTGGAGAATATTGTGAAGAGTGTAGATGGAGTAAATCATGTCGATATGAACGTGAAAGCGGACGAGCTGGAGCTTAAGCTGAATTTAAAGCCGGGGACGGATCTTGGTGCTCTGGTGCGTCAAATTGAGAAGAACGGGGAGAAGCAAATCGGTAGCCGAACTTTGAAGCTGGATATCGAGGATCATTCTTCGCCGGAACTTGACCAGCTGTGGGAAAACGCCATGTTTACCGTTGCTCAGGCTATGGAAAATAAGCAATATACACAAATTACAGCTGCATTGAAACAGATGGAGCAAGAAAACAGCAAGCTGAAAGCTACGGCAGAGATGGATGAGAAGAACGTGTATATCACCTTAACGGACGGACAATACAGCAAATTTATCATTTTGCCTCGTTCGCCGGAACGGATGGGGGTATGGCCAAATGCGTAAATGGATGATTGAAGCCGCGCTTGGCTTTATTCTCGTACTGATCGTGTTTCTGGCAGTGATCGGCGTTAACGTGATTCCGCTCGTTACGGCCATCGTGTTGTTCGGCGCAGTATTTACAATGCTCAAACTACGTGGCGGCATCACGATTGGAGCTGCCCAGGAACGGAAACGCAAAAAGCGCGGGCCGGCGAAGCTAACCTTCGAGCAGATCGGCGGTCAGGAGAGCGCCAAGCAGGAGCTTCGCGAAGCGCTGGACTTCATGGTGCGCCATGAGGAAATCAGCAAGTTTGGTATCCGGCCGATCAAAGGGATTTTGCTGACCGGGCCTCCCGGAACCGGGAAAACATTGCTGGCCAAAGCGGCGGCGCATTATACGAACGCGGTGTTTGTGGCCGCTTCCGGCAGTGAATTCGTTGAAATGTATGTCGGCGTGGGGGCAAGCCGGATTCGTGATCTGTTTAAGGAAGCCAGAACCCGCGCGGTTAAGGAAAACAAAGAAAACGCGATTATTTTCATTGATGAAATCGAAGTGATCGGCGGTAAGCGGGAAGGCGGACAGCAGCGTGAATACGATCAAACGCTCAACCAGTTGCTAACGGAAATGGACGGCATCTATACGTCCGACACGCCGCGGATCTTGCTGATCGCGGCGACCAACCGCAAGGAGATGCTGGACAGCGCGTTGCTGCGGCCGGGCCGTTTTGACCGGCATATCCAGGTTGATTTGCCAGACAAGAAGGGACGCCGTCATATCCTCGAACTGCATGCAGCCAACAAACCGCTGCGGGAGGACGTTGATTTGGACAAAATCGCCGAAGAATCGTTTGGCTTCTCCGGTGCTCAACTGGAAAGTGTGATGAATGAAGCGGCGATCTATGCGATGCGGGATGGCGTGGATCAAATCACTCAGGAACATTTGTCGGTTGCAATCGATAAAGTGCTGATGGGTGAGCAGACCGACCGGCAGGCCGCCGAGGAGGAGAAGCGCCGCGTGGCCATCCACGAATTGGGCCATGCGATTGCCGCGGAGGTTGTTGCCCCAGGCAGCGTCAGTCAGGTTGCATTAAGCCCGCGCGGAAGAGCGCTGGGGTATGTCCGGCACAATCCGCAGGACGAGAAGTACTTGTACACCAAATCGTATTTGGAAGGTCAAATTATGATCGCCTTGGCCGGGGCAGCCGCAGAAGAAATTTACTACGGCGGGCGCAGCACCGGGTCAAGCAACGATTTCGAGCAGGCGTTAAAGATCGTGCATACGATGATGACGTCGGGGCTGACCGAGCTTGGAATCGTGAATATGGACATGGTGACGACCGAGGTGCTGATGAACGAAAATACGCGAATTTTGGAGGATCTTGCCGCCAGAACAAAGCGGTTGCTCGAACAGCATTCAGCAGTTTTCGACAAATCCTTAGAGATATTGTTAAAAGAAGAACGTCTCTCCGGCGAGCAATTTCGTTGTCAATTTCGTGACAGCGCCCATTTACCGGCATAATTCATGATGCCGGTTATTTTTTTTTACTTTTTCTTCGTGCTAAGATATTATTATATGTTGGGTGTTAAAAGATGTATGTTTCGACATCTGGAAAACCATATTATGTACAGATGATGAAAGGATGGAGCGAGAGGACCATGAATTACAAACGAATTGGTGTCATCGGCGGCGGCACAATGGGTCAAGGCATCAGTGAAATGCTGGCTGCTAAAGGGCTGGACGTGTTGCTCGTGGAGGAGACAGCCGATAAATTGGATCATGCATATAACATGATCGAGACGAGTTTGGAGAAACAGCTCGAGAAATGGGCGATCACAAAAGCGGAGAAGAAATTGATCTTATCCCGTATTCATAAAGTTACACACTTTGCCGAACTCGGTACCTGCGATATGGTGATCGAGACCATTTCGGAAGATTTGAATGCCAAAAAAGAGGTATTCAAGCAACTGGACCAAGTTTGTCCAAGCAACATTATTTTAGCAAGTAATACATCCACGCTGAGTTTGACCGAGATTGCCGGCGGAACGAAATATCCGGAGCGCGTCATCGGCATGCACTTTATTTATCCTGTTGCCAAAATCAATCTGGTGGAAATCATCCGCGGTCTGAAAACTTCGGATACGACGTTTGAAGAGACGAAGCGGTTCGTTGAAGAGGTCGTGGAGAAACGCGGCATCATGGTATACGAATCTCCGGGCTTTGTAACATCCCGGATTATTTGCGTTATGATCAATGAAGCGCTGCATGTACTGGGCGAAGGCGTTGCTTCCGCAGAAGAAATCGATGAAGCGATGCGCATGGGTTACCAATTCCAATACGGTCCGCTGGAAATGGCCGACCGCTTTGGTCTGGATTCGGTGCTGGCCGCTTTGGAACGGATGTTCCGCGAATTTGGTGAACTGAAATACCGTCCTTCCTTCGTGCTCAAGAAAATGGTCCGCGCCGGCAATTTGGGTGTTAAAACGGGCGAAGGCTTCTTTAAATACGATAAGGACGGTGATCGGCTGTGAAAGTGCTAGTTATTAATGCAGGAAGCTCCTCTTTGAAATATCAGCTGTACGATATGACGAATGAGTCCGTTTTGGCCAAAGGCCTGGTCGAACGGATTGGCATGGATTCCTCGATCCTGACCCACAAACCAACGGGTAAAGAAGAAGTGACGGAGGTCAGTGAAATTCTGGAGCATACGACGGCGATCCGTAAAGTGCTTGAGAAATTGACCGACAAAGAGCATGGCGTTCTGTCCTCGGTTGATGAGATTCAAGCGGTAGGTCACCGCGTCGTGCATGGCGGCGAAGCGTTTAAAGGTTCTGCCCTCGTTACGCCGGAAGTTAAAGCTGAAATCCGCCGCTTGTTTGATCTGGCGCCGCTTCATAACCCGCCGGCGATCATGGGGATCAATGCGTCTGAGGCGAATATGCCAGGCGTTCCAAACGTAGTGGCCTTTGATACGGCCTTCCATCAAACGATGGAAGAGAAGGTGTACTTGTACCCGATTCCGAAGGTATTGTACAAGAAGCATCGCATCCGCCGTTATGGCGCGCACGGCACTTCGCACCAATATGTCAGCCGTGTGGCAGCGGAATTTTTGAACCGTCCGATCGAAGAGCTGAAGATCATCACCTGCCACATCGGGAATGGAGCCAGCTTGACTGCGGTTAAAGGCGGAGTATCGGTGGATACCTCCATGGGTCTGACGCCTTTGGAAGGCTTGATGATGGGTACGCGCAGCGGTGACTTGGATCCAACGGTCGTTACCTTTGTGATGAATAAGGAAGAGCTGTCCATCAGCGAAGTGAACTCGATGCTGAACAAGCATAGCGGTCTGCTCGCCATCTCCGGCAGCAGCAGCGACATGCGGGACATTACAGACGGCTGGGAAGCCGGCAAACCCAATGAAACGCTGGCCTTTGAAATGTACGAATATCGCCTGCGCAAATACATCGGTGCGTATGCTGCGGCAATGAACGGGGTTGACGTCATCGTCTTTACGGCCGGCGTCGGCGAAAACTCGGCAATCGTCCGCGAGAAAACCTGTGAAAACCTCAGCTATTTGGGCGTTGAGCTGGACAAAGAACTGAACAAGGTTCGTTCCGGGGAACCACGCCGGATCTCGACTCCGAACTCCAAGGTTGAGGTTTTGGTCATCCCGACCAACGAAGAGCTGATGATTGCTCGCGATACGCTGCGGATCGTGCAGGAATCGAAGTAAAATACGGCGAATTTAAACCTATGGGTTTTAAATATCGTTATCGTTAGAGGAGAGATATAAGCATGGCGGTCAAAACTGTGATTCGTCAAGTGAATGAGCATGTCGGGGAACAGGTCGTCATCGGCAGCTGGCTCAATAACAAACGCTCCAGCGGTAAAATTCAATTTTTGCAGCTTCGGGATGGCACGGGTTACATCCAAGCCGTTGTTGTAAAGAACGAAGTGTCCGAGGAAACTTGGAACAAGGCGAAGAGCTTGACCCAGGAATCCTCGATGTACGTAACGGGTGTGATTCGTGAGGAGCCGCGAAGCAAGTCCGGTTATGAAATGACGGTTTCCGACATTGAAATCATCCAATTGACCGAAAACTATCCGATTACGCCTAAAGAACACGGGGTCGATTTCTTGATGGACCATCGTCATCTGTGGCTTCGTTCCTCGAAGCAGCGGGCGATTATGGTCATTCGGGCTGAAATTATTCGCGCCGTGCAAGAGTTTTTCGATCAAAACGGGTTTACTTTGGTGGATCCGCCAATCCTCACGCCAACTTCAGCGGAAGGAACCACGAACCTGTTCCATACGAAATATTTTGACGAAGACGCCTATCTGACGCAAAGCGGCCAGCTCTACATGGAAGCTGCTGCGATGGCGTTAGGGAAAGTGTACTCCTTCGGACCGACGTTCCGTGCTGAGAAATCCAAGACGCGCCGCCATTTAATCGAGTTCTGGATGATCGAGCCGGAAATGGCCTTCACGGATCATGAGGAAAGCTTGAAGATTCAGGAGAACTTCATCACTCATGTGGTGCAATCGGTATTGAAAAACTGCCGGGCTGAGCTGGAAGCGGTAGGCCGCGACGTGTCCAAGCTGGAAGCAATCCAAGCGCCGTTCCCGCGGATCACGTATGACGAAGCGATCGAATACCTGCATTCGCAAGGCTTTGATATTCCTTGGGGTGAGGATTTCGGGGCGCCGCATGAAACGGCGATTGCCGAACGTTACGACAAGCCGGTATTTATCACCCATTATCCGGCGGGAATCAAGGCGTTCTATATGAAGCCGGATCCGAATCGTCCGGAGGTCGTGCTGTGCGCCGATATGATTGCTCCGGAAGGCTATGGGGAAATTATCGGCGGCTCGCAACGGATCGACGATCCGGTTCTGATGGAGGAACGCTTCAAGGAGCATAACCTGTCGCCGGAAACGTACCAATGGTACCTGGACCTGCGTAAATACGGCTCGGTGCCGCATTCCGGCTTCGGCCTCGGATTGGAGCGGACCGTTGCTTGGATCTGCGGTCTGGATCACGTACGTGAGACGATTCCGTTCCCGCGGATGCTGTACCGGTTGTATCCATAAGGCAACTAGTGAAAGGTGAGCTTGCTATGGCCATGAAAGAAGGCAACAACGCTTGGGCGAAGGGAATGGCTTTTGGGATGGAGGCGGGGATGGTGAACGTCCCTTACCCGCTGCTCGCCCATTACCGGAAGCTCCGTTTAAGCGATACGGAAGCGATGTTGCTGATCCAGCTACTGGCTTTCCAGCAAATCGAGCGTAACGATTTCCCGTCGATTGAACAGCTGGAATCACGGATGGACATGGCACCCGGAACGCTTGCCCCGGTCATTCGCGGTTTATTGAAGGAAGGCTGGATCAGCATCGACGAGACGGTTGATGAAGCAACCGGCATCCATTCGGAGCATTATAATTTGCACGGAATGTACGAGCGGTTGGGCGAGTGGCTGGCTGCGCAGCAACCGGCCGCGTCCGGCCACAAGCCGGTAAAATCCGATCCTGAAGTTCGTGAGGAGCCGGAACGGAATCTATTTGTCATCTTCGAAAAAGAATTTGCCCGTCCGCTTTCGCCGATGGAATGCGAGACGATTTCCAGCTGGGTGGACCAGGACCGTTATCCGGAAGAACTGATCCGTTTGGCGCTGAAGGAAGCGGTATTCGCCGGAAAGGTCCATTTCCGGTACATTGACCGGATATTGCTGGAATGGAGCCGCAACCGCGTGCGTACAGCGGAGGACGTCAAAGCTTATACGCAACGCTTCCGCGGAGGGTTGCGATCATAGGGCGAAGTAATAGAGTGCCTTCTCCAAGAGGAGAGGGCACTCTTTTTTGTGGGGATCTTTTAGCCCTGAATCACAGCGATGACAAAGATTACCCAGCCCGCGAGGAAACTAACACCGCCTAGGGGCGTGATGGCGCCCAGCTTGCGGATGCCGGTCAAGCTCAAGGCATACAAACTGCCGGAGAACAGAATGATCCCGACAAGCAGGAGCCAACCGGCGAGGACGATTAGACCTTCGCTCTCGAGCTGTGCTGCGGTAAGACCCAGCAGAATTAACCCGATTCCGTGGGCGATATGGTATTGGATGCCGGTCTGGTATGTTTTCTGCCGATCCTCGGTCAAGCGGTTTTTTAGGGCATGGGCGCCGAAGGCACCGAGTGCGACTGCGAGGAACATCATGATTCCGCCCAAAGTAAGCAGTAAAGTCATTTTGGATCAACACCTCCACCCAAATCTTACCGATTCCCCACAAGCTCGTCAATCGGGCGAAAAAACAAGCAGCGTGTTCATAGTGAACGCGCAGCTTGTTTTATGGAGGTAGCCCTACTTATTTGGCCGGAAGCTCAATTTGGCCGTACCCAACCGTGGTGAACCAATCCTTGACCGTATCGAAGTCATTGGAGAAGGACAAGCACAAGAGCAGGAGAATTCGGGCATGAGCCGCATTCAGGTTGTCGCCGGCGATAATACCTTCACCGCTGGAATAGTTGCTGCCCGAGCCGGTCCGGGTCGTCGTAACGAACACGACGCCTTTCTCGATGGCGGCTTTACGCTCCTCGGTCATGGCCTTCGAGATGCCGCCTGCCCCGGTGCCAGCCGTAACGATGCCTTTGGCTCCATTGGCGACAAATCCGCTGATCGCACCTGCACCTGCATCTTGATAGGAGTAGGCGATTTCGACCTTCGCCAAGTCCTTTTTGCTGATTTTGCTCAGATCAAACGGAGTTGCCCAATCTGCAGCGGATTTCAGAGCGCGGAATGGTGCGCGGTAAACGCGGATTGTTTTTTCGTCGATATATCCAAGAGCCCCAATTTCCGGAGTCACGAACGTATCGGTACGGTAGGAGTTCGTTTTCGTAACTTCGCGGGCGGCATGGAATTCGTCGTTCAGCATGACGACGGTGCCGAAATATTTCGTCTTGCCGCTCGCCGCCAACTTAATCGCATTATAGAGGTTGGCTGGAGCATCCGTCCCGATCACTGTCCAAGGCCGCATAGAACCTGTGACAACGACCGGTTTTGGACTGCGTACGGTCAGATCTAGGAAGTAGGCGATTTCTTCCATCGTATCCGTACCGGTTGTAACCACTACCCCATCTTGCGTTTTGAGTGCTTCATCTACTTTCAAAGAAAGATCATATAATTGCTCGATCGTATAGGCGCTGGAACCAGAGTTACCGAATTGATAAGTAGAAACTTCAGCGATTTGATCTTTATTTGGGAGGGAGGCTACCAGATCGGCAATCGGCAGCGAGCCGGCTCGATAGGTTTGGAAGCTCGTTTCATCCGTGGATTGCCCGGCAAGCGTGCCGCCGGTGGCGATGACCTGTACTTTCGGCAGCTTCTTTACAACTTCGGTCGCGGTAACGGTACCTGTAACCGTTTCGGCTGCAGAAGCTGGAGAGAGATATAAATTGGGGAGCAGTGCGGTCACGGCGAGGCCGGTGACTAATAAGGTCTTCAAATTTCGAGATGTCCACTTCTTCATTCCATCAACCTCCAAGATGTTTTTTTAGTTAACGATATGTAATTAAACCTGACGCAAAATTCGTTAACTTGAGAGAAATTATAGTTTGATGTCATGTATATTGACAAACGAGTTGAAAGGCGAATAAAACGCTTAAACCTATGAATATCAAGCATTTACACTTTCTATGTTGATCACGACAGTTGTTTTAAAATATTTAAAATATCCAAATTCAATGTAATATTTTATGACATTGATTTCATTTTCGGTAGTTTGTAGCACTTTTGCGGGTTCAAACGTTTTTTCAAATAGTGTGCAGGGGCAGGGCGGACAACCGTCGTCAATATGTTGGGAGGAGGGGAGAGTTATTGATGAAAGATCGTTTGTTCTAAGATTTCAGCAGGGAGATCGCAGCGTCTTTCCGTGGCTGGTCCAGGAATATGGGACCTATGTGTACCGGGTAGCCTATTCGGTGCTACATGATGCGAAGGAAGCGGAGGATGCTGCGCAGGAAACCTTCCTGCAAATCTATAAATCTCTCCCGGAGTATCGCTCTCAAGGTCTCAAGACCTGGATGACCCGGATCGCCGTCAACAAGTCGATCGACATCAAGCGGAAGAGGGACCGGCGCAAGGAAGAGCATTGGGACCCGGCGGATCTGGACCTGCACGCAACGGATTCGGATGAAGGCAACTTGTTTGGGTTAATCGATGCCGAGCGGACGGTGGAGGTCCGTCAAAGAATTGCTGCGCTTCCGGCGGGGCATCGCCAGATCGTCACGAAATTTTACCTGGAAGGCAAAAGTCATGAGCAAATCGCCGCAGAGTTAGGAGTGGCGGTGAAAACGGTGGAATCGAAGCTGTACCGGGCAAGGGCCTATATTCGCGAGCACTGGTCAAGGGAGGATTGGGGATGAGCCAACAAAACCCAGAGAATTTGGCGTTATGGCGCAGTTATATATGCGGCGAACTGGATGCGAACACGGAGTCGCGCTTGGAAGCCTTGCTGCAAGGGGATGAGGCGGCCTTTACCGCTTATGCTGCTGCACTATCCTCCTTGGAAAGCGAGCTTCCGGGACCAAAGGATGAAGAAGCCTATCGGCAATCGATCATAGAGCAGCTTCCGCATGCAAGGGAGAGTAAGGCGCGAACCAGCAGCCGCAGAACCTGGAGTCGTCATCCGCTGCTGCACTATGTAATCGCGGCAACTTTGACCGCATTGCTGCTGGGAAGCGGTGTTTTTGATCATATCGCGTTAAAAAGCAATCAACTGATCCAACGTCCGAATTCATCCTCTCTGAGCGAGCGGATGATGAAGGCAACAACCAGTTGGTTTGACAGCTGGCAACGATAACAAATTCATTTTCTATGGAAATGTCATGAAGTGATGATAGAGGAAAGGAAGATAGCATATGCCGTATGAGCGAAATCGACTGTTAGCTTTACTGTTAAACTTCATCCCCGGTGTGGGGCATCTCTACTGGGGCAAAAAAGGAAGGGGAATCACGTACCCGATCCTGTTCTTCGGCGGGATATTTTTTGGATTCGCCGTTTCAATCGCCGCGCATAGCGATGACCTCGCCATACTCACGCTGATCGCCGCCGCCATCTTATGGCTGTTCTCGATGTTTGATCTACTGATCATCATGCTTCGAGAAACGCCGGAGGAACGGGCTTACCGGGAGCATGTTCGGCAGATGACCGGCGAAGGAAGAGAGTCGGAGAAATTCTTTACCATTCTGCTGTCGTTTGTGCCAGGCTTGGGCCATTTTCAGCTGGGACTCATGCAGCGGGGGCTTTCATTTTTGATCGCCTTTTTCGGCTTGATCACGATGATGTTCTTTGTGACTGGAATTACGCATGAATCGGTATTTTTACTGTTCCTTGGTTTGTTGCCGATCATTTGGCTGTACAGCATGTTCGACGCAGTGCAGCTGGTGCACCGAAAATTGGCGGGGGAGCCGCTTGTTGACCGAACCCCCTTTGACGATTGGGAGGCCGGCCGAATTGAGGGGCGGCGCAGCAAGGTGCTGGCGACGATGCTGTCTGCATTTCCTGGGGCAGGTCAAATGTACCTCGGGCTGCAGAAACGCGGACTGCAGATGATGGCTCTGTTTCTGGGCAGCTTTTACGTCATTGACGTGCTGCGGTTATCGGTGTTTTTATTCATCATCCCGATCATCTGGTTCTATTGCTTCTTTGACGGCCTGCAGCAGACGAGCCGGTACGGTATCTTGCCGATGGAGGATCGGCCGCTCATGGAAACCCGCGGCGAATACCAGCATTGGCTTGGCATTGCGCTTATTCTGCTAGGAATCTATTTCGTTGGGATGGAACTGATCGTTCCGATACTGGATACCCATTTCCCTGAGCTTCACATCTATTCTCGAATTGAAAAATACCTCCGGCCCACGATCGTCGCCGTCCTGCTGATCGGCGGGGGAATCAAACTGCTCGCCCGGCCGAAACGGCGGAATATGCTTTGGAGCGACGAGGAAATCTAACACTTAGATGACGATATGAGAGGTGACAGCTTCACGGCTAAGCCTCTCTATTTTATTTCTGGGGGCGATATTTGCTACAATGCTAGGAGTGGGATTGCTAGAATAAGGAGAAACGTTATGTTCAAAATCTATATTGCGGAAGACGACAAGCCGCTAGTAGAGCTGCTGGATGTCAACCTGCCGAAATACGACGGCTACTATTGGTGTCGCCAGATCCGCAACTTATCGACCTGTCCAATCGTGTTCTTGTCGGCACGTGAAGGGAAGATGGACCAGGTGATGGCAGCTGAAGGTCCGCGAGATCGGCGTTACACAGCATGTCGCCATCCCCGAGAATCTTAACGATCACCGCCGGCGATCGGGAGGGTTCGTTCTCCGGGATGGTGGTCAGTGATGCCTTGTTGGAACGGCGCATGGCGGCTTCGGCGGAGGAGGGCGGAGGGGTGCGTATGGACCGGTTCACCGGGTTTTACGTGGATGCTCCGGAGATCACCCGCGGTCTGGCGAACTTGCGCGGATCATTTCCCGCCAGGCGGGACTGTTGTTCTTCGTGCCGATGGCGCTGGCCATTATTCATAGCCTGTTTGCGTTTAAGGCCATGCAAAACTTGTTTAACTTCTCTGTCGCTTGGCAGACGGTGTTGATCTTGGCTAGCTTTTTGCTGGTGCAAGTGGTCTACTTCTTCTTTATTCGGTCCCGATACTTACGCAACGTCAAAAAAGCGATTCGCTAAAATACTGGAGGTACAACGTGGAGAACTGGATTACAGACTTTATGGAGAGGTTTGGCTATTTTGGCGTCTTCCTGCTGATTGCCCTGGAAAACGTATTTCCCCCGATTCCGTCAGAGGTGATCTTAACATTTGGCGGATTTATGACCACCTATACGAGCTTAACGCCGGCAGGGGTTGTCGTCTTCTCGACGCTGGGTTCGGTGTTTGGCGCTGTGATCCTGTACGGGATCGGATATTTGGTGAACGTTGACCGATTGGAAGGGTGGATCGATCGTTACGGCAGGTTCTTGCGCCTGAAAAAAGAAGACGTCCGCCGCGCGGATGCCTGGTTTGATCGGTATGGCTATCGGACGGTGCTGTTCTGCCGGATGGTCCCGCTGATTCGCAGCTTGATCTCCATCCCTGCCGGCATGTCGAAAATGAAATTTGGCCTGTTCTTGCTGTTCACCACGATCGGGACGCTCATTTGGAACGTGGCGCTTGTCTTGCTTGGTGCAGCGGTAGGGGGTTCCTGGTCAGAAATCGTCGCCTTTATGGACGTGTATTCCCACATCGCCTATGCGGTTATTGCTTTAGGTGTGCTGTTGGTGGGCTTTCTCTGGCTGCGCCGGAGAAAAAAGGAGCAAAGCGGCAACATCAAAATAGAGAGATAAGGAGAAACCTAGGAAATGAACTTGTTGGAACTCATAAAAGCGATTATTCTTGGCCTGGTGGAGGGACTCACGGAGTTTGCGCCGGTGTCCTCCACAGGGCATATGATCATTGTGGATGATATGTGGCTGAAAACCGGGGAGTTGCTCGGTTCAAAGTATGTGGCGAACACGTTTAAAGTCGTGATTCAACTCGGCTCGATTTTAGCCGTCCTGGTCGTGTTCCGCAACCGATTTATCGATTTGCTGGGGCTGTCGCGCTGGATGCCGGGGAGGGCCAAAGGGGCAGCAACAGCCGGACAGGGCGGACCACGGTTGAAGCTGATGCAGGTGATTGTTGGGTTGATTCCTGCCGGAATTCTTGGCGTGTTGTTTGAGGATTTTATCGATGAGCACCTGTTTTCCACCGCAACGGTGTTGATTGGACTGGTGATTGGGGCGCTGCTGATGATCGCCGCCGACCGGTTCGCGCCAAAGCGCGCAAGCGTGGATACTGTTGACCAAATTACGTACAAGCAGGCGCTCGGCATTGGGTTGTTCCAATGTCTGTCGATCTGGCCGGGCTTCTCCCGTTCGGGTTCGACGATTTCCGGCGGGGTGCTGCTAGGTTTGAGCCACCGGGCGGCGGCCGATTTCACCTTTATCATGGCTGTTCCCATCATGGCCGGGGCCAGCTTGATTTCACTGGTGAAGAACCTGGAATACTTTACGATCGATGCGCTGCCGTTCTTTGTAGTCGGTTTTATCAGCGCCTTCGTGTTTGCGTTGTTGGCGATCCGGTTTTTCCTGAAGCTGATCGACCGCATCAAGCTGGTGCCGTTTGCGGTGTACCGCATTTTGCTGGCGCTTGTGATCTGGGTTGTTTATTTCTAAGTTGTATGCAAAAAACAATTATGTTTGTTTGGGCTTAGCCGCAAGCACAGTTCAGCACCGGCTTCCGGGCGGCGCCGGTTTCGTCCAGGCGCGTCACCGGGGTGGTGTGCGGGGCGCTCCGCAGCATTTCCGGATTCGTTTCGGCTTCCTTCGCGATGGCGATCATGACGTCGATAAAGCCGTCCAGCGTTTCCTTGCTTTCGGTTTCCGTCGGCTCAATCATAATGCATTCCTCTACGTTCAGCGGGAAGTAGATGGTTGGCGGATGATAGCCGAAATCCAGCAGCCGCTTGGCGACGTCCAGCGTGCGGATGCCGTATTTCGCCAGCCCGCTGCCGGACATCACGAATTCGTGCTTGCACAGTTGATCCGGGTACGGCAGCTCGTAATAAGGCGCTAAACGCTTCATCATATAGTTGGCGTTTAACACGGCATTTTCCGAGACTTGGCGGAGTCCATCGGGACCTAAGCTGCGGATGTACGCATACGCGCGGACGAGGATACCAAAGTTGCCGTAAAAAGCTTTCACCCGGCCAATCGAGCTGGCCGATCCGCTCGTGGCGCCACCTGCTGCCTCTTCGGAACGTGCGCCGCGGATGGTATACCGTCCGGATTCGTCTTTGACGATCCTCGGTTCAGGCAGAAACGGAATCAGCCGCTCCTTGACGCCAACTGGACCGGCTCCCGGACCACCGCCGCCATGCGGGGTGCTCATCGTTTTGTGCAGGTTGAGGTGCACCACGTCAAAGCCCATGTCGCCGGGGCGGGCGATCCCCATGATGGCGTTGGAGTTTGCGCCGTCATAATACAGCAATCCGCCGGCTTCGTGCACGATGTCGGCGATCTCCAGGATCTGTTCCTCGAACAAGCCCAGCGTGTTCGGGTTGGTGAGCATCAGCGCAGCCGTGTCCTCGCCAACGGCAGCGCGCAGCGCGTCCAGGTCCACCATGCCGCGCTTGGTGGAAGGGATGGTCACCGTCTCGAAGCTGGCGACCGAGGCGCTGGCCGGGTTCGTGCCGTGCGAAGAGTCCGGCACGATCACCTTGGTGCGTTTCTCGCCGCGGCTTTCGTGGTAGGCGCGGATCATCATCAAGCCGGTCCATTCACCATGGGCTCCAGCCGCCGGCTGCAGCGTCACCGCGTCCATGCCGGTGAGTCCGGCCAAATCCTGCTGCAGGCGGTACATCAGCTCGAGTGCCCCTTGTACGCTTTCCTCCGGCTGGTAAGGATGGATTTTCGCCAAACCGGGGTAACGCGCGACGTCCTCATTGACCTTCGGATTGTACTTCATCGTACAGGAGCCCAGCGGATAAAAGCCGTTGTCCACCCCGAAATTCCGGCGGGACAACGCGGTATAATGCCGAATCACGTCCACCTCGTAAACTTCGGGAAAAGCGAGGCCTTCGCTCCGCAGCATGCCCTGCGGCACGAGATCTTCCTTCGGGACGGTCGGAACGTCGCATTCCGGCAGAGAATAGCCGATCCGCCCAGGGCGGCTGCGCTCAAAAATCAACAGTTCATCGGATTTCGTCGTCTCTTTTATTTCGAGCATATTGATTCCTCCAGTACGCGGGCGAATTGGTCAATTTCTGCTTTGCTGCGCTTCTCCGTCACGGCGATCAGCAGATGGCCGGCGAGTTCGGGATAGCTGCGACCCAGATCGTACCCGCCGATAAAGCCGGCGGCAAGCAGATCCCGCTGCAACTGAGCCGGGTCGGTGCCCTCCGGCAGCCGAAGCACAAACTCGTTGAAGAACGGCGACTCAAAAGCGGCGCTTACGCCAGGGATGGCGGTGAACACCTGTTTGGCATAATGGCTTTTCTGCAAATTCAGCTCCGCAACTTCGGCCATTCCTTGCTTGCCCATCACGGATAAGTAGACAGAGGCAGCCAAGGCAAGCAGGGCCTGGTTGGAGCAGATGTTGGAGGTTGCTTTCTCGCGGCGGATATGCTGCTCACGGGCTTGCAGTGTCAAGACGAACCCGCGCTTGCCGTTGCGATCGGTGGTCTGCCCGACGATCCGGCCGGGGATCCGGCGCATATGCGCTTCCGATACGGCGAAGAAACCGCAGGTTGGTCCGCCGAAGGAAGGAGCCAGCCCCAGCGGCTGGGCGTCGCCAACGACGATGTCGGCTCCAAGCTTGCCCGGCGCTTCCAGCAAGCCAAGTGCGAGCGGATTACTGCTGACGATCAGCAAGCTCCCTTGGGCATGGGCCAGTTCGCCGATGGCACGAAGATCCTCCAGGGAGCCAAAGAAGTTCGGGTTCTGGATCAAGACGGCAGCGGTGTCCTTGGTGACGGCCGCAGCAAGTGCCTCACGATCAATTACGCCTTGCTCCCAGCCAACCTCAACGATCTCCAGATTCAGACCGTGAGCGTAGGTGGCGAGCACCTCGCGTGCTTCCGGATGGACGGTGCGGGAGACGACAAGCTGTTTGCGTCTGGTGGCAGCCGCGGCCAGGTTGCCGGCTTCGGCTAAAGCGGTAGCTCCGTCGTACATGCTGGCATTGGCGACCTTCAGTCCGGTCAGCTCGCAGATGTACGACTGGAATTCGAAAATCGCCTGCAGCTCGCCTTGGCTAATTTCCGGCTGATACGGCGTGTACGCGGTATAAAATTCCGAACGGGACACGACGTGCTGAATGACGGAAGGAATGTGATGGTCATAAATCCCGGCACCAAGAAAGCTGGTGAATCGGTCGGTGTCGGCATTACGACCGGCAAGTTCTGCTAAGTGGCGGGTCAGCGCGTATTCGTCTAAACGAGGGGATACCGGGAGTTCACCTTGAATGCGAATGCTCTCCGGAATGTCCTTGAACAGCTCTTGGACGGAGCTTGCTCCGATCGTTTGCAGCATTTCCGCTTGGTCTTGTTCGGTTAACGGCAAATAACGATGTTTTAGCATCTGATTTCGTGTTCTCCTTTCACCGCTTGGCGGCAGGGTTTCGGCGATAGAACGGCAGCGGGACGACCTTGGCCTTCAGCCGCTTGCCGCGGATGTCGACCTCCACAATCGTGCCGGGTTTGGTATAGCGGTTGGTGAGGATCGCCATCCCGAGGTTTTTTTTCAGGGTAGGCGATTGCGTGCCTGTCGTGACTTCTCCGATCGGTTCCTCAGAGCCTTCGGCAAACACCGGGTAATGCGTACGCGGAATCCCGCGATCGATCATCTCCAGGCCGACGAGGCGGCGAGGGATGCCTTCATCCCGTTGTTTGATCAATGCATCGCGGCCGATGAAGTCGCCTTGCTCCAGCTTCACGAATCGGTTTAAGCCCGCTTCGAGCGGGGTGATCTCAGGTCCCAATTCCTGGCCGTACAGAGGCAGGCAAGCTTCGAAGCGCAGCGTATCTCTAGCGCCCAGCCCGGCCGGGAGAAGGCCATGGCTCTCCCCGGCCTCCATCAGTATGTCCCAAAGCGCTTGCGCTTGCTCGGCTGCTACATACAACTCAAATCCGTCCTCGCCGGTATACCCGGTTCTGGACAGCAAGGCAGGTATGCCGGCAATCCGCGCTTCCCGGATAAATGTGAACGGACGCAAGGCCCCTGGATCCTCCCCTTCGCTAAGAGGGGAGAGGAGGGAGGCGGCCAGCGGCCCTTGAACGGCAAGCAACGCCGTCTC
Organism: Paenibacillus sp. p3-SID1389; assembly: GCF_025151705.1. Taxonomy (NCBI): domain Bacteria; kingdom Bacillati; phylum Bacillota; class Bacilli; order Caryophanales; family Paenibacillaceae; genus Paenibacillus; species Paenibacillus sp. p3-SID1389. The sequence continues at coordinate 41,731 of NZ_JALXVO010000019.1, forward strand.
GTCGGAGGCGTTCCGCATGGTTACACCTTCAGCAGGAAGGTGCTGCTGCAGCCAGTCCCAGTCTTTTTCAATATTCGAGGCGTTGACCACCAGCATGTACTTGCCTTCATCCAGTTGATAGATCAACAGATCGTCCACCACGCCGCCATCGGGATAGCAGAGCAAGGTGTATTGGGCTTTCCCCGGCTGAAGCAGAGTCACGTCGTTGGTTGTCATGTGTTGCAAAAAGCGTTCCGACTCAGGGCCCTCCACGAAAAATTCGCCCATATGCGATACGTCAAACAGACCGGCGCGCTCGCGCACGGCTTCGTGCTCTTTCTGGATGCCGCTGAACTGCACCGGCAGCTCCCAACCGCCGAAATCGATACAGCGGACTCCTTCATAACGCGCATATCCGGGATAGAGCGGCGTACGCCGCAATGCGGATTCGGACATTACCATCACCTCGTAAGGGCCGGATCGGCCAATTTTTGAGAACAGCAAAAAGGACAGGCCAAAGAAAACCCGCTAGCCTACCTAACGGTTCTTCCCGGCTCTGTCCCTTGTACCTGAGAGTTACCCTGTGCTAAGGCTCGAAGCTCGCGCAGGTTTCCCCTTGGGTGATTCACGTAGAGGACACCTCTACGTGAATGCTCTCCAGAGTTGCGTCCGGCAGAGGTCCTTTTGCCTGAGAGATTCACCGCTTCGCGGCTTGCTCCTTCGGCGTTACAATACGGTAATTGTAATCTCTCCCCCTGCCATCAACCGCAGCTTACACATCTCATTAATACTCAAAAACCGCCTAGATGTCAATAAAGTTATCATAATAATTTTAATTAAATTCGTTTACTGGAAAAGGCTACGCTTACATTTTGCTAGACTCTATCAAATGTGTTAATAATATTGACATAAGAGCTAGGTTTGGAATAATCTGAACGAGGGAAATACGAAGATAGATAATTCACAATGTGTAAGGTATGCTAGATCATCCGAAAGAGGAGGAGCAAGCTTTGGCTAGTGAGATCAGGGAAAACGTGTTGTACAGCGATGAGCATGAATGGGTGCTTGATTTGGGGGATGGGACGGTGAAGATCGGCATCTCCGACGTAGCCCAACATCGGCTGGGCGACATCGTGTTCGTGGAGCTGCCCGAACCGGGGCAGGAATTCGAAGCGCAGGAAGGCATCGGAACGATCGAATCCGTTAAGACGGTCGCCGATTTGTTTACGCCGGTCAGCGGGACTGTGCTGGCGGTGAACCGGGAGCTGGATACCGCGCCGGAGCTCGTGAATGAAGAGCCGTACGACGGGGGCTGGATGGTTCACATTCGTTTGAAGGAAGACGCAAACGTCGCGCTGGCGAATTTGATGGACGCGAAGGCGTATGCGGAATTTATCGAGAGATAAAGCAAGATTTCGGGCAAAGTAAGAAACTCGCGGTCAGCGTAATCGCGGAAGCCGCTGATGTTCGGTCAGCATAACTCCGCTATCGCTTGTCGCGAGTTGTTTTTTTAGGCATGATGCCCTTTGGGGGGCAACAGCAGGGAACGGTACAGCGCTTCAAACATAAATTCCAGCGCTTCCAGATGGCGCTTGGCCTTGGTGATGTTAGCCCCCCAGGCATAGATCCCGTGATTTTGCAGCAACAACGCGGGCACACTTGTATCCAGACTGCCCGGGATTTGCTTGAGGATGGCAGGGAGCTCGGCGGCGTTTGGCAGAATCGGCACTCGGATCTCCGCTTGCGTCTCCCATATCTCTAGGCTTTTGAGCAGTTCGTTTCCCTTGAGTGGGACGCCGCCATCCGCTGCGAAATAGTCGCTGAGCACATTATTGAACGTCGTATGTACGTGCGCGATCGCGCCGCAGCCGGTCATCCGGTAGATTCTCGCGTGTATCGGTGCGTCGGCGCAAGGCTTGAGCCGCGTTGGCTCACAGGGCGCGCCGGCGGAATCGACGAACAGCACGCCTGCCGGAGGGGAGGGTGCCGCTGACAGCTCCGACTTATACGTCTCGTCGGCTGTTACGGCAAACACGAACCGGTCCGGCGTATACCGGCCGACCCTCATCGACAAGCTGCCGCTGGAAGCGGGGAACCAACCGCGGGCGGCGAACTCCTCCCGCAGGCGTTGGATGGCGTCCAGCGCCGCTTGTTTTTCTTCCCATGGGATATCGACGTAGTTCATGCTGCCGTCCCCCTTTCATACTGGCCTTAAGTGCATTGCCGGCCATCGCTGCACCACACAGCTTCGCTGCTACAACAGCGCTTGTCTCACGGCTTCGCCCATTTCTTTCGAGCGTTCGGCAGCCCGGTGGACCGCAGCCTTTACGTTCGGCTGAAAGCTGCCGGCTTCCAGCACGCCGATCGCCGCTTGCGTCGAACCGTTTGGCGAGGTGATGTCCGCACGCAGCTTGGTAGGCGCTTCGCCGGTTTCCGACATCATGAGGGCAGCGCCCAGCACCGTTTGCACGGTAAGCTCGCGGGATTGCTCTGGTGTTAGCCCGCCTTCGATGCCCGCTTCAATCATCGCTTCCATCAGATAATAAACATATGCAGGTCCGCTCCCGGATACGCCCGTCAAAATTTCCATTTGTTCTTCAGGGATAACGCTAACCATTCCAACGGCTTCAAACATCGACAAGACTTGGGCGCGCTGCGCCTCGGTGGTCTCCGGAGAGAAGGAGATCCCGGTAGCTCCATGTCCGATGGAGCAGGAGGTGTTTGGCATCGTGCGAGCCACTGCGACCGGACTGCCAAGCAGGACTTGAATCGTCGCGATAGATAAGCCGGCGATCAGGGAGACGATCAACTGACCCTCGCGCAGAAGCGGTCCAAGTTCAGCCAAAGCTTCGCCGGCGTCCTTCGGCTTCATCGCCAGGACGATAATCGATGCATCCCGCAAGTAGACCCGTTTCGCGTCCTCTTCAGCCGCTGTTTGTACCTGGTAGGTTTGCGCTAAATAATCGAGCCGTTCCCGGTTCGAGCGATTCAGCATCACAATTTGATCCGCGCCAGCAACTTGCTTATGGAGCAAGCCGCGTACGATCGCTTCAGCCATCGAACCCGCTCCATAGAAACAGATGGTGGAGGCGGACAAAGTGGGTATGGTATTCATAGCATATGACCTCCGGTTTTAATGGTGGAAAAAAAGGGGGACACCCCGTTACTGCCGGATTTGTCCGTTCCCCTGGATGATATATTTACTTGAGGTGAGCGCAGTTAGGCCCATCGGTCCGCGGGCATGCAGCTTTTGGGTACTGATGCCGATCTCTGCGCCGAACCCGAACTCGAAGCCGTCGGTGAAGCGGGTAGAGGCGTTGTGGTAAACCGCCGCAGCGTCCACTTCTTGCTGGAACCGTTCGGCATTCGCGCTGTCCTGGGTAACGATGCACTCGGAGTGCTTCGTGCCAAAGCGGGCGATATGCGCCATCGCTTCGTCCAGGTTGCGAACGATTTTAACGTTGAGAATATAGTCGTTGTACTCCGTGGCATAATCTTCATCCGTCGCTGGCGCAGCCCAAGAGATTAGCTGTCTTGCAGCCTCATCTCCCCGCAGCTCGACCCCGGCTTCCTTGAAACGGTTCGCCAGCTCGAGCAAATGTTGTTCAGCGAATGCCTCATGCACCAGCAGCGTTTCCATCGAGTTGCAGACCGACGGGCGCTGAACTTTGGCATTCATAGCGATCTCCGTCGCCATCACGGGATCGGCCGAGGCATCCAAGTACGTATGGCAGATGCCGGCGCCCGTCTCAATGACCGGGACCGTGGCGTTTTGTACGACCGTTTGAATCAGAGAGCTGCCGCCGCGCGGAATCACGACGTCCAGCAATCCGTTTAGCTTTAGCATTTCGTCAACGGAGGAGCGGTTCGGATCCTCGATCAGCTGGACGGCATCGACCGGAACTTGAGTTCCCGCAAGTGCGCTATGGATGATCTCCACGATTTTTCGGTTGGAGGACAGCGCGGAGGAGCCGCCGCGCAGCACAACGGCGTTGCCTGTCTTCAGGCATAAGCCCATCGCATCCACCGTCACGTTTGGCCGCGCTTCATAGACGATCCCGATGACGCCAAGCGGGACACGGCGTTTGATGATATGCAGCCCGTTCGGACGGTCGATCGTCTCCAGCACGTCGCCAACCGGGTCGGGCAACTCGGCGATTTGCCGCAGTCCTTCAGCGATCCCTTCAATGCGCTCATGGGTTAATGCCAGGCGATCCAGCATGGAGGAAGACGTCCCGTTGTCGCGTCCCCGCTGCAGATCCTCTTCATTCGCCGCGAGTATCGCGTCGCTATTGCGTACCAGCGCATCGGCGACTGCCAGCAGAGCTTCGTTTTTTTGCGCCGTTGTCAAACGATTTAGGACGGACACGGCCGTTCCGGCCAGCTTCGCTTTTTCTCTCACTTCACTCATTTAGGTATACCTCCTTAAAATCCAGTGAAAAAGGATGGGGTGATTATGCTTTTAGCGAAATCCATTCGTCCCGGTGGATGACCTCCAGACGATGGACGCTGTCCAACTTCTTGAAGACCTCGGTGCTGGGGAGCCCGAGGATGTGATGGAGCTGTTCTGCATCATAATTGACGATGCCCCGTCCCAGTACCTCGCCGCCTGAGCTGACGACTTCTACGACGTCGCCGGTATGGAACTGTCCGCTGGCCTCTTTGACGCCGACCGGAAGCAGGCTTCGTCCACCGCGGATCAAAGCCTCCTCGGCACCGGCATCCACCGTCAGCGTCCCGATCGGGGTGGAGAAGAAGCCCAGCCATTGCTTCTTCCGCGGCAGCGAGGCACCATGAGCTTCGAAATAGGTGCCGTGCCCGTCGCCGTGCAAAGCGGCCAGCAGATCGCCAGGAGAGGCGACCTTTCCGACGAAGACCGGAACGCCTCCGAGCGAAGCGATTTTCGCGGCGTCGATTTTCGACCGCATGCCGCCTGTGCCGACGGATGAGCCGGCGCCGCCGGCGATGGCATAGATCTGGCCGGTGATTTCCGTGACCCGGCTGATGCGCTGGGCCTGCGGATCCATGCGCGGATCCTTGGTGTACAGTCCGTCCATATCGGTCAAGATCAGCAGGTGATCGGCGTGAATCAGGTTGGCGACGAGGGCGGACAACGTATCGTTGTCGCCGAATTTCAACTCATCGAGCGAGACGGTGTCGTTCTCGTTAATAATCGGCAACACGTTTCGCTTCAGCAGCTCTTCGATCGCCATGCTGGCGTTACCCGTTCGCTTGCGGTTCTGAAAATCGGACCGGGTCAGCAGCACCTGGGCCACGGTTACTCCGTGACGGGCCAGTTCTTCGCGATAAGCTTGCATCAGCAGCGCTTGACCAACGGCAGCCGAAGCCTGCTTCTCATACAGCAGCTTGGGCCGTTCGGGGTAGCCGATTTCGCGGAACCCGGCGGCCACCGCGCCGGAGGTCACAAGCAATGGCTGGTAACCGGCCTGAATCAGCCCGGCCAATTCGGATGCGTAATACGCAACCGCCTCCCGGTTTAATCCTCCTTCCGACGATGTCAGCGAACTGCTGCCAATTTTGACGACGATGCGTCGCAGCATGGGGATCACTCCTCAAACGATGAATAAAATAAAAAAAACTTTCGCCTTTGCATGCAAAGGACGAAAGTTTTGACTTCCGCGGTACCACCTTTATTGATGAGACGAGCTCATCCAACTTCAATGCCCGGTAACAGGGGCGCTGTCCGGCTTGTTCGGCCGGCCGCTCAGGGATAGGATTCGGAAAGGGCTAGCATGTAAATTCTTTCAGCCGGTGGAATTTACTCTCTGTCTCGCCGCGTGCTTTCGTACTGGTCCCGTCAATGCGTTTTCTCAAAAAAGTCCGTTTATGGTTCTCATTTAATGTAAGCATACCACGCGTCCCCTAGCATTGCAAAGGGAAAAGCGCCGAAATGGCGTAACCATCGCATCCTCCACTCCCATTCGCGTCCGTCTTGCGAATCCGCAGGGTCGCCATTATGATGAGACTTAGTAAATCGAAGCGTACGAAAGGCGGTGTGGGATGCCGGTGAATTTGGAGTCAAACCATGTGCAAAACCAAGCCCAAAACCAAGATCCTTCTCGTTCTAACCGATGGCGGATCGCCCTGATTCAATGCGATATCGTCTTAGGGCAACCCGAAGTGAACCGGGCCAAGCTCGAGGCGGCGATGGATCGGGCAGCTCGCGCTGCGGAGAAGCCGGACGTCATCCTGCTGCCGGAGCTGTGGAATACGGGATACGCCTTGACGGAAATTGGCCGGTTGGCCGATCCAGAGGGCCAAAACAGCCGGGCATGGCTGGCTGCCTTCGCCCGGCGTCATGGGATCCATGTCATAGGCGGCTCGATTGCCGAAAATCGCAGCGGTCAGGTCTACAATACCATGCTGGTATTTAACCGCAGCGGTGAAGAGGTGGCTGCTTACTCTAAAATTCATCTGTTTCGACTGATGGAAGAGGAGAAGTATTTGCAACCGGGGGAACGGAGCGTAACGTTTGAATTGGATGGCTTGCCGGCTGGGGCAGAGATCTGTTACGACATCCGCTTCCCGGAGCTGACCCGCAGCTTGGCGTTACGCGGAGCGAAGCTGCTGTTCGTGGCGGCGGAATGGCCGCTCCCGCGGCTCAACCACTGGCGCACGCTGCTCATCGCGCGGGCGATCGAAAACCAAATGTATGTCATCGCCTGCAACCGGACAGGGAAGGGCGGCGGCGATGAATTTTTCGGCCACTCGATGATCATCGACCCCTGGGGCGAGATTGTGGCCGAGGGCGGTGAAGCGGAGGAAATTGTCACCGGCAGCATTGACTTGACGTTGGTTGATCAAGTCCGCCGCCGTATTCCCGTCTTCGATGACCGCCGTCCGCTGGCTTACGATTGATGAAGCGTTTGGCGTTCCTCCATCGTCTTTTTAAACGTCTCAATAAAAGCCTCCGCTGCCTTGGACAGATAACGTCCTTTGCGGTAGGCGATGACCAGCGTCCGGCTTGGGGCCGGAGCGGCGAGAGGCAAATACGCCGGGATCAACTCGCTGCGTTTCGCCCGGGCGATAAACCGTGGCACCAGCGTAATGCCCATCCCGGCGGCAACCAGCGACTGCACCGTTTCGATATTGTTGCTTTCAAAGACGACGTTGGGCTCGAACCCGGCCTCCCGGCATAAGTCGGCGGTCATTTTGCGGAATCCCTGGCCTTTTTTGAGCACGATAAACGGTTCATTTTCCAGTTGCTTCATCTCAACGCCCTGCTCCAACACCCCGGGCGTTTTCGTCAGCGGATGGTCCGGGGGAACCGCCAGATCGATGATCTCTTCGCCAATCGGTTCGTAGGAGAGCGTTGGCTCCAGCAACGGCAGCGACAGGAGGCTGAGATCCGTGCCGCCTTCGGCCGTCAGTTTCTCCAGGTTCAAGGAAGTATCTTCCAACAGAGTCACTTGAATGTTCGGGTAGCTCGCTTTAAACGCCGGGAGCACGTAAGGGAGCAGGTGAGAGCCGGTAATCGGCATGCTGCCGACCACAACGCGGCCTGCTCTGAGCTGAGAGATGTCGTCCATTTCCTGACGGAGCTGGGCAACGGCGTCCATGATTTTTTGCGCGTGCGCGATAAAGCTGGCGCCGGCGTAGGTTAGCTCAACAGTACTCGTATTGCGTTGGAACAGCTTCACCCCGAGCTCCTGTTCCAGCTTGGACAGCTGCTGGCTTAGTGACGGCTGGGCGATATGAAGCTTGTCGGCGGCCCGGGAGAAGTTTTTTTCCTCGGCGATTTTTAACGTGTATAGAAGTTGACGAAGTTCCATAGAAATAACCCCTTTGGTTCTTTAAGAAATAACCCTTCTTTATCTTATAAGTATAACCTATAAGTCCACTATATCATATAGATGTTTGTATTGGTATGTGACTTGCCTTTATAATAAGAGACAAACATCAAGAGTGTGGAGGTTTTTCGCTTGAAACGGAAAACATGGTGGAAAGAACTCGGCGGATGGGGCTTCTCCATCGTCCTAGGCTTTGTACTTAGCATGATTATCGGCATTTTTATCATTCAACCTTATAAAGTTGACGGTCATTCGATGGAACCAACCTTAACGGACAATCAACGCATTTACGCTTGGAAATTTACGCATGTGCTGGAGAAACTGCCGGCTTATGGCGACATCGTCATTATCGACAGCCGGGTAGACCGGAACCGTACGTTCTGGGACGACGTGAAGGAGCATCCGATCATTACCTGGCTTTCCGGCAGGGAAGAGGACGATGTTTTTTACGTCAAACGCGTGATCGGCTTGCCCGGTGACACGATTGAAGTGAAGGACGGACACGTGTTCCGCAATGGACAACAACTGGAGGAACCCTACATCAAGGAGCAGATGGATCCAAGCGCGGCGCAGGTATGGCATGTGCCGGAGAATCACGTATTTGTGATGGGGGATAACCGGAACAACAGCAACGACAGCCGCAGCATCGGGCCGGTGCCGCTTGATCATGTGATGGGGATCGATTCGTTTTAGAAGCAGAGGTAATGGAGCAATCCGAAGCCGGGAAGTTTCTCGGACGGGTTGCTCTTTTTTTATTGGGGATGAGGTATAGGTTTTGTCTATCAACTATATTGTTTTCTAGTCTTGGACGATGGCTTTATCCGGCCGTTAAAATAGGAGGCAATTCAAAGAAGGGGGTGCTGTTATACTCCAATCGGTTGGATCGACGCTGCTAGGCGTCCTGGTGCCGCTTGCAGTTCCGGTTGCCGCCGGGGCATTGCTGGCCCGGTTTCGCGCCTGGGACACGAAGCCGCTGCTCACGTTGTATTTGTACGTGCTGAGCCCGGCTATCATCTTCGACACGTTGCGAAATGCTCATATTTCCTCGGATGAGCTGTACAGCACGATCGGCTTCGCGCTCGTTAACCTGCTGCTCATGTGGGGCATTGCCCAAGCGATCGGGAAGATCGCCCGGCTGGATCCGGCGGAGCAAGCCGGCCTGACGCTGATCTCCACCTTAACGAATAGCGCCAATTACGGACTGCCGCTCGTGCTGCTGGCCTTTGGCCAACTGGGTTTGGATAAAGCTTCCGTATACGTCATCACACAAATGATCATTGTAAATACGGCAGGAGTTTATTTCGCGGCACGTTCCCAGTTTTCTGTCCAAAACGCAGTAAAATCGGTGTTTACCCTGCCGGCGGTGTATGCGGCGGCGCTGGCCGTGTTTCTAAAATGCTTTGGGCTTCACCTGACCGCCGGGCTGGAGCAAGGTATTGCCATGGTCGCGGACGCTTATTCACCGGTGGTGCTGACGATCTTAGGCGCACAAATGATGAAGGTTGGGCGGCCTGAGGCGAAGCAGGTAAGGCCAGCCGCATTTTGGACGGGCACGGCGATCCGTTTGTTATTGGCACCGTTTGTGGCTCTTGCGGCATTAAAGCTGCTGGGCATTTCGGGCCTGCTGTTTTCCGTCCTGTTCATTCAAGCCTGTATGCCGGTTGCGGTTAATGCCGTTGTGCTGGCCGAGCGGTTTGATGCCGCTCCTGGTCTAGTGTCCAAATGTATCGTATGGACGACCCTCGCTTCCTTTTTGACGCTGCCGGCGTTGATCGTGCTCGTCCAGTAATGACCGGATCGGGCGGCATTGGGCCTGCTCCTCGTGATCACTGGAGTGAATTTGGTATGGTATCAGGATTGGGAGTTGGTATATTTCCTAATCCTCGTCGTGTTTTATGCGCTGTTCCGTTTGATTTTGCCGAAGCCGCTGTGGCCTGCACTCCTGACGCTGCTTATTACGGCGGTCCTTTTCATACACTACGGCGCCTTGAACCTAACGGGTATCATCAGCTACATCTCCCTTGCGATCCTGCTGTACTCCGTCATTCGCCGGCGCATGCTGCGTCAAGAAATGCATGAGCGAAATCTCCGCCTATATGGCAGAGCTGCGGAAGGCGTATGATGAACTGCAGGAGGCTTCCGTGACGTCCATGCGTTTTGCGGTCTTGGAGGAACGTACGCGCATCGCGAGGGACATCCATGATTCTGTATAGGTCATAGTCTCACGTCCTTGATCGTCCAGCTCCAAGCGCTGCGGTTCATGGTCCGGCAGGATCCAGGACGAGCGGAGCAAACGATCGATGAGATGTTGGTCGTAGCGCGCCAGGGGCTTCAAGACATCCGCAACTCCGTCCATGCGCTGGCTGATGACGCCTCGTTCTCCGGCAAAACGGCCTTAAACGCCCTGTTGTCACGGCTGGAAGCCTCATCCGGAATTCGTTGCGTGATGCAAGACGAGCTGCCAGACGGGGATCTGGGAGACAAAGTATAGCAGGAGCCAAACCACCAGTATACGGAAGGAAAGGAGGAGCCCCATGACAGAATCATACCGGATTAAAGTGATGCTCGCCGACGATCAGAACATGATTCGTCAAGGCTTTGGCGATATTCTCAGCTTGCAGCCCGATCTGCAGTTGGTTGGTGAAGCGGGAAATGGGAACGATGCGGTCAAAATGGCTGAGGAACTGCGTCCGGATGTCATTCTGATGGATGTACAGATGCCGTTCATGGACGGTATCGAAGCGACAAAGCGGATCATGAAGCAGCAAGCAGGGGTTAAAATCGTTATTTTGACGACGTTTAAAAGACGCGGAAGCAAGCGACATGATCGAAGCGATCCGTGCCGCCTTATCGCGGGGAAGCCATCTATAAGACGAAACTCGCCTCCGGCGCCCTGCAGGAAGCGATTGCCAACGCATCGCCGTCCGCTCCTCACAACGTGCAGGCAGTAAAGCTTCTGGAACCGTTGACCGAGCGCGAACGGGAGATTCTCCAGGAGATGGCCTACGGGCTTCGTAATGAGCAAATTGCGGCCAAGTTGTTTATTACCGAAGGAACGGTAAAATCTCATGTCCACCGAATCTTGCAGAAGTTCGGCTGCGAAGATCGGACACAGGTGGTTGTGATGGCGCTGCGGGGCGGATTGGTTCAATGACCGGACGCTTCTTTTTTGTGCCACTTATAAGTTAAACCTATTGCATTTATAGATATTATATCTTGGAACAATTAACACGATCATGTTATATTGGATTCAACATTCAAGGCCGGAGGGAGCAGCAATCTGCACTTTTGCCTTGATCACGTGTACGAATCCTTCTGTGGGGTGATTGATCATGAGCAGCAAAAAGACAATGTACGAGAAAATTTGGGATAACCACGTCATCTATCAAGAGGAAGGCAAGCCGAGCATTCTCTATATCGATTTGCACCTCGTTCACGAGGTGACTTCACCGCAGGCGTTTGAAGGTCTGCGCCTTAGCGGACGCAAGGTGCGCCGCCCGGAATTGACCTTCGCTACGATGGACCATAACGTTCCTACCAAAGACCGTTATAACATTACCGACCCGATCTCGAAGCAGCAGATCGATACGCTGGCCAAGAATTGCCGCGATTTTGGCATCACCTTGTACGACCTCGACACGATTGACCAAGGCGTCGTGCACGTTATGGGGCCGGAGCTGGGCCTGACACATCCGGGCAAGACGATCGTTTGCGGCGACAGCCACACCTCCACGCACGGTGCGTTTGGTGCGCTTGCTTTCGGGATTGGTACGAGTGAGGTTGAGCACGTACTGGCAACTCAATGCTTGCAGCAGGCGAAAGCGAAAACGCTGGAAGTCCGTTTTGTCGGCAAACGTAAACCAGGGGTAACTGCAAAGGATATGATCCTCGGCGTTATCGCCAAGTATGGCACGGATTTTGCTACCGGCTATGTTATCGAGTATACGGGTGAAGCGATCCGGGAGCTGTCCATGGAAGAGCGGATGACGATCTGTAACATGTCGATCGAAGCTGGAGCAAGAGCAGGCTTGATTGCCCCGGACGAAACGACGTTTAATTACCTGCGGGGCCGCGAGCATGTGCCGCAGGGTGCAGCGTTCGATCAGGCGGTGGAGGAGTGGAAGAAGCTGGCTACCGATGAAGGTGCAACTTACGACCGTGTCGTCGAATTCGACGTGGATTCGCTGATTCCGCAAGTTACCTGGGGAACGAGCCCTGGGATGGGTACGGGGATCAACGGCGTGGTGCCGAACCCGGCCGACTTCGCAAATGAGAATGAACGGAAAGCCGCTGAGAAAGCGCTGGAATACATGGGCTTAACACCAGGTACACCGATGACGGATATCGCGATCGATTATGTCTTTATCGGTTCCTGTACGAACGGCCGGATCGAAGACCTGCGTGCAGCAGCGGAAATCGCTAAAGGCTACAAGGTTTCCGACAAAGTTACGGCGATCGTCGTTCCAGGCTCGGGCCGCGTGAAGCTGCAAGCGGAGAAAGAAGGTCTCGACAAAATCTTCAAAGAAGCGGGATTCGAATGGCGTGACGCAGGTTGCAGTATGTGTCTGGCCATGAACCCTGATGTCTTGCAGCCGGGTCAACGGTGCGCTTCGACCTCCAACCGTAACTTTGAAGGACGGCAAGGGCGCGGCGGCAGAACACATCTGGTTTCTCCAGCCATGGCGGCAGCAGCGGCGATCAAGGGTCATTTCGTCGACGTGCGTGAATGGGAAATCAAGAGTGAAGTCCTGAGCTAATCGAGGGAAAAGGGGAGAATCGACGATGGAAGCATTTGTGAAACATACTGGAATCGTAGGTCCCGTGGACCGTGTTAACGTAGATACCGATGCAATTATACCTAAGCAATTTCTGAAACGGATTGAGCGTTCTGGATTTGGCCAGTTTCTGTTCTATGAATGGCGGTTTGACACGGAAGGGAACCCCAATCCGGAGTTCGAATTAAATAAACCGCGGTACGCGGGTGCGTCCATTCTGATTTCACGCGTCAACTTCGGTTGCGGCTCCTCGCGGGAGCATGCGCCGTGGGCCATTTTGGATTATGGATTCCGTTGCGTGATTGCACCGTCTTTTGCGGATATTTTCTATAACAACTGCTTTAAGAACGGTATCCTGCCGATTAAGCTGTCGGAAGAACAAGTGGAGGAGCTGTTCCAACGCACGGCAGCCCATGAGGGATATAAACTGACGGTGGATCTGGAGCAAAAAACGATCACCGACGAGTACGGCTTGAACATCAGTTTTGATCTGGATGAGCACCGCCGCCAGTTTTTGCTGCAAGGCTTGGACGATATCGGCTTGACGCTCCAGCACGAAGATTTGATTGCGGCATACGAGAAGAAGAAATTTGCGCATTTGGCTTAAACCGTCTGAACTTGGCGGGAAGCCCCGGCTGCGACATGCAGCTGGGGCTTTTTTTGTCAATCTATGAAAATATAAGTCTATCAGCCCCGTGTTTTTTCTGATATTATGGAAGTAATTAGCAACGTTTTAGGAATGTTGGCGTTTACAATGCTCGCTGGATCCCATTCTGGTGGCGTATCCGTCAATGAGATTCTTGATTCGGCAAAATACGAGGGTGGGGTAGGGATTTACGGATGAAGAAACTCGGCTTATTGATGTTTATGTTGGTTGGTTTGCTCGTGTTTCCGGGATTGGCGAACAACGCCTACGCCGCCTCGGCGGAGTCATCCGGGACACATATCGTGTTGGACGGCCAGGAGCTTGAGCAGCCTGCCGGTGCCCAAGCGGGGATCGTGAGGGGCAACGTGATGGTGCCGCTGCGCGTCGTTGCCGAAGGTTTGGGTTATCAAGTCGCTTGGGAGAAGAAGAGCGGCACGATTACGATCACGCAGGAGGGCACCGAGCTCAAGCTCACGCTGGGTCAGGACACCGCTTATGTTGACGGTCAGTTGGTCAAGCTGAGTAATGCTCCTTTTCTGCAGGGAGACTCAACGCTTGTTCCGCTACGTTTCGTTGGTGAACAGATGGGCATGAAGGTCAGCTGGGATAATGCCACGAAATCCGCTTACTTAACCAGTCCTGCGGGAGGTTCCGCCGCCGGTGTTGTTCCGGGTACGGCCAGCCAAGCCCCAGGGTCGGAGACTCCGAACTCTGTTCCGGGAGGGCAGCCAATAGCGGGGGATGACGATACATACGACCCGGGAGCTTCAACCGGGAACCAAGCTGAGAGCCCTATCGCGTTGATCCAAGGCATCAGCTTTAGCGAAAATCGTTTGATGTTTGCTGTTTCCGGCAGCGTCACCCCGAACGTATTTAAAATGAGCGGTCCCGAACGTCTCGTCATAGATATTCCCAACGCCGACTTTGCTCCGACCTTCGGGGACGTTCATCCTTTGGACTCAGGCCGGAATGGTCAATTTGCCGTCAGCGATTATCCGGACGTCTCCCAGATCCGCTATTCGCTGTTTAGCAAATCGCCGTTTACTGTTCGGATTGTAATCGATTTGAACCGGAGCGTTGAGTTTACGGCCACGAACCTTGACGATGGCCTTGTAACCGTCGACTTGACAGCAGCCGCAGGCGTACCGAATACCAGCACGGGCGGAAGCGGCCGACCGCTGGTTGTGATCGATGCGGGGCATGGCGGGAGCCAGCCTGGGGCAATCAGCGTCACCAAGAAACAGGAGAAGGAGTTTACGCTGGCTGTGGCGCTGAAAGTCGAGGCGCTGCTGCAGCAGGAAGCCGGGTTGGAGGTGATCCTGACCCGTACGACGGACGTCACCATGTCGCTCCAAGACCGGGTTAAGGTGGCCAACGATCGCGGGGCTTCGGTGTTCGTATCGATCCATGGAAACAGCATCGATCCTCCAAGCAACCCCAGCGGTTCAGAAACGTATTACACCCGGGACGAGAGCATTCCGCTCGCCAATGTCATGCACCGGCATTTGGTGAAGGCAACGGGCTTGGCGGATCGCGGCGTCAGAAAGAGCAGCCTGCATGTAACACGGGAAACGAAGATGCCGGCCGTGCTGCTTGAGGTGGGGTATCTCAGCAATAAGACCGATGCCGGATTAATGTACACGGAGGAATTTCAGCAGCGTGTTGCAGAAGGTATTGTCGCGGGTATTAAAGAATATCTGGGCTTATAATCGATAAGAGAGGCCGAAACGACAAGGAGGGGAGCGGCATGAAAAGAAAAGTGGCGGTATTGCTGGCTTTGGTGGCTATGCTGGGGGTTGCCGCAGGGTGCGGAAACAAGCCGGCGGCTTCACCTCCGGAGAATGAGCATCTAAGGGAAACCGCCCTAAGCAGCGGGGCGCAGCAAAGTGAAACACAGATGCAAGAGGTGCAAGGGCCGGTCAACGGTACCGGCGAATCGGGGGATCCCCAAGCTGGTGCGCAACAAACGGGGGCGGAGAAGCTGACCATTCAGGTTTATTTTACAGATGATGAAATGATGGAGCTGAAGCAGACGCCGCGTGAGATTGAATTTACAGCGGACCATAGCAAATACGAAAGCGCCTTTGAGGCGCTGCAAACGGCAGATGACAGTCTGTTCTCCCTATGGGAGAAGGTGGTCCTGAATACGGTGAAGTTCGTACCGGAGAGCGGGCTACTAACGATTGATATTCACTTGCCGGACGAAGCGCGCCTTGGTGCGGGTGGGGAGTCGCTGGCTATCGAAGCGCTGAAGAACACGATGTTCCAGTTTGATGAAGTCCAGCAAATCGAGTTGACGGTGGATGGTCAGCAAGTCGAATCGCTGATGGGCCATGTCGATCTGGAACATCCGATGACCCGGTAAGCACGAAATCAAAGAGCGCGGAAAGGCCGCCGTGTGAAATGTAACGGAACTCAAGAGCCGTTAACAGACTATAGCCAGCCTAGTAAATCCATTTGAGGATTTGCTGGGCTGTTTTTTTGCTCTGGCGGCAATAGCGGTACTTTGTGGCCTTATTCCATGATTTATACCCGCTATCACGACAATAGCGGTAATTCATGGCCTTATTTGTCCAGGATCGCCCCATTATCCTGCTTTTTTCCCCCTTCCCACGAAAATAGCGCCCAAAAGTTCCTCTATTTTTGCCAAATCCCCTTCCTTGTTGGAGATAGCGCCCTTTTATGGTGTTATATTCCCCGGCCTACGCAAAACTTCGGCCGAGCGCGGGGTTCGAGGATAGGACGTCGCTTGCCTATCATGATAACGGAACCTAGAGACGCTAGTAGCTGGCCCAGCGTCCAGCGTCTCTCTTTCCCATCCAGGAAACCTAGGATTTTCGTAGGAAACACTGGCAAAAGTTAAGCAGAAAAATGCCAGATTTTCGCAACTTTCCAAGCGGTTTGGCGTCTAATATGTCGTCTGGTGATGTCGAAATGGAAGTGAACACCCACGGCATCATAAGGCAAAAATTCTAAAGGTAGGGGTGACGGATGAAGAAAAAAAGTTTGGTGACGCTCATGTTCGCCTGGTTGCTTCTCTTCGTAATGGCGCAAACAGGACATGCTGCGTCCGGCAGTACGAGTATTTATCTGGATGGGAAAGCACTCGCTTTGCCCGAAAATGGACAAGTCCAAAATGTGAATGGAAATGTGATGATTCCAATTCGTGTCGTCGCGGAGGAGCTAGGTTTTGACGTCAACTATGAGAAGAAGACGCGCACGGTAACCATAAAGCAATCCGGTACAACGCTTATTCTCGTCATTAATCAAACAACCGCTTCCGTCAATGGAAGCGAGGTCAAACTGCCCGTCGCGCCGAAGCTTGCCCAAGATACTACGCTCGTACCTATGCGGTTTGTCGGAGAGCAAATGGGGCTGCAAGTGGCTTGGGATAACACAGCTAAGGCTGCCTATTTGACGACGCCAAGCTCTGGCAGTGGAAGCGGAAATACCGGCAATGCCGGGTCTGGCAACAACACCGGGAACGGCAACGGAACCGGAACCGATGGGCAGCAGCCGGGAACGGTTGTACCTCCGGCAGATACCAGCAATTTGGCGAAAGTGACCGGAATCGCGTTTGATAACAACAGCCTGATGATTGCGGTCGATAAGAATGTGACGCCTAATATTTTTACGATGAGCGGCCCGGAACGGCTCGTGATCGATCTGCCGCAAGCTCAATTTGCCGAAGCGTTGGCTGGAGGCGCACCGCTGGATGCCAGCAAGAGCGGGTCCATTGAGGTAACGGAATACCCTGATGTTTCCAAGGTTAGATACGCGTTGTTCAGCAACAATCCATCGACGGTTCGAATTGTATTGGATTTGAACCATAAGGTGAATTACCAGCTGGTCAATGAGAATGACGGCTTGATTTTCGTCAATTTGAACACGGATCCAAGTCAGGGCGGAGGAACCTCCGGCGGCAGCGGGAAGAAGACGGTCGTACTGGATGCCGGTCACGGGGGAAGCGACCCGGGCGCCATTAGTGTTACGAAGAAGAAGGAAAAAGACTTTAACCTGGCGGTCGTTCTGAAGGTGAAGGAACTGCTGCAAAATGATCCGAACATCAATCTGGTGCTAACGCGCGAGAGCGATACGTATCCGACGTTGTCTGACCGGGTGAAGATTGCCGAGAACGTTAAAGCGGACATTTTTATCTCCGTACATGCGAACTCCGGCTCTGCTTCGGCCAGCGGCGTGGAGACCTATTATACGCGGGCAGCCAGCCTGGATCTGGCGAAGGTCATGCATAAGCATCTGGTTCAAGCTTCCGGCTTGGCCGATCGCAAAGTCCGTACGCAAAGCCTGCACGTGACCCGGGAAACGACGATGCCGGCCGTGCTGCTGGAATGCGGGTACTTAAGTAACAAAAACGATGATGCACTGTTGGCAACCGATGAGTACCGGAGCAGAGTTGCCCAGGGTATCGTTGACGGCATTAAAGAATATCTCGGCCTTCAGTGATCGCCGGGCGAAGGAGGAAGTCACCGTGAACAGAAGAAGAAGAAGCATCATCCTTGGAATCCTGGTACTTCTGCTCGCCTTGAGCAGCGGCTGCGGGCAGAAACCGCAGGCCGCTCCGAATAACGGAGCGGGGAATGCCGAGGCCAACCAAGGAAGTGTGCAAGTACCAGACGAGGCTACGCCGCAAAATTCCGATTCGACGCAAGGAGCGGACGAAACGAATGCACCGCAGCAGATGACGGAGAGCATCGAGGTTTATTTTACCGATGATCAGATGCTGGAGCTAAGCAAAGAGAGCCGCGAGATCTCTTATCCAGCGAAGCAAGATAAATATTTGGCAGCCCTCAAAGCGCTGCAAGCTCCTAGCAATGCGAGCCAGTTCTCCCTATGGGGCAAAGCGGAGTTTCATTCCGCCGATTTCAAGGAAGGAACGGTAACCGTTGATTTGACGCTGCCGGATGAAGCGCGCCTTGGAGCAGGCGGGGAAGCGCTGGCGCTTGATGCGCTGAAGAACACGTTGTTCCAATTCGACGAGGTGCAAGCGATCGATGTGCTGGTTGATGGCTCTCCCGTGGATACTTTGATGGGTCATGTCGAACTGACGCATCCATTAGTAAGAAATTAAGGGATTGGGGAGGAACTCGCCCGTCCGCCGTCGAATGGTTTAAGGAGATCTTTTTTGTAGAAAGGAAGAATTTGATGGCATCCTATAAACGCACGTTTCAACGCAGTACCCGGAAAGCGGTCTCCGCGATGCTGGTCACGGCCATGTGCTTGGGCGGGACGACGGCGGCATTCGCCGAGGAAACGCCGGCTGTAACCACCTCGCAAAGCGTTGCGTCGGTATCCTTGTTTAGCGACGTACCGAACGGTTTTTGGGCGGAGAAACATATATACAAATTAGCAGCTGAAGGCATTCTGCTAGGCGATGCCGGCAAGTTCCGTCCGGGCGACAACGTCACCCAGCAGGAAGCGATTACGATGGCGATCCGGTTCATGAACCTGGATTCGCAACTGGGCAACGGTGCCGGAGCTCCGGCAGATCTGAAAGTTGGCAATTATTTTAAACCTTATTTGGAGCTGGCACTGTCGAAAAATTTGATTGACAAAAACGAAGAGCTCGCATCCACGAAGGAAGGCGAAGCTTGGGGTGAGAAGAAGGCTTCCCGGGAATGGGTGGCCAAGCTACTCGTTCGCGCCTTGGGTAAAGACGCGGAAGCGAAAGCCTCCGCAACGCTGCCAACCGGCTTTGCCGACCAAACCAGCATCTCCGCGAACGCGCGAGGATACGTTAATGTTGCGGTTCAACTGAAGCTGACCAACGGGGTGGAGGGCAACCGGTTCGATCCACTGGGCAAAGTCACGCGAGCCCAAATCGCAACCTTCTTTAGCCGCGGCAGTGAATACGTAAACCCGGGCTATGCCAACGTCTACGAGGGGATTGTTACCGAGCTTACGGGCAGCAAGCTGACGTTGTATACGAACGGACAGCTGAAGAGCTTTACGTTGGATAACCGTTCGGTCTATTTCACGAAGGATTCCGAAACGAGAACAACGCAAAGCGCCTTGAAGCTGTATACGAAAGTGCTGGCCGTGGATAAGGTGGGCTCAGCCGCATATGTAGAAGTAACCGATCCGAACCAGCAGTTGGAGCGCTCGGAAGGAACGTTGCTGCGTGTCCTCGGGAATAACCAGTTGCTATTATTGGTCAATAACAATCCGTTGACGTTGACCTATGACAGCAATACCACTTTTGTGGATCAGTACGGGAACTCCATTAAAGTCAGCGACTTAACGCCGGAGAGCACGGTAGTTGTTCAACGTGAGACATTTACGTCTGACAAGAAGCCGGTGATCATTCAACTGCAATCTGTAGGGAATGTATCCGGCAGCGGTACGGTTTCGAAAATTGATCTTACGGGTAAGAACATTACGATCAAACTTGCTAACGGCAATGAAGAAACGTTCAAATTCAACGATAAGACGATTTTGCTCTACCAAAATCAAGTTCTGAATCAGATGGGCGAAGTGAACGAAGGGGCATCGGTTACGTTTGAAGTGAAGGACGGCGTGCTGGACTCCTTGGTTGTGACCCAAGCGACAGAACGAACGGTGACCGGGACCTTGCTGGATCTCGTTGGCGATACGTTGCTGAGCTATACGAATGCAGGCGGACGTGACGAAATCAAGCGGCTGGCGAAGAACGTGACTGTGGAAATCAACGGGATCGCTGATGCAAGCCTGGACGATCTGATCACCGACGAAAAGGGCGGGGACAAGGTCGAATTGACCCTGAATCCTGACGACGAAGTGACGAAGATCGTAGTTACGGGGCGTCAATCCGAGAAATTGGAGAGCGCAACGGTGATCAACTACGATACGAAAACCAAGGCGCTTACTGTCTTGGATGCGTCGGAGAAACCGTATGTGTTCGTGATCGATGAGAAGACGAAATACAGCTACAACACAACGAATCCAACATTATCCGGTCTGGAGTCCCAGCTATCCAAAGGACGCAAAATAGATCTGACCGTTGTCGGCTCTCGCGTCGTTAATGTGGATGTGACCTACAAGTACGAAGGCACTTATGTATCGGCCAATACCTCATCGAAGAAAATTACGATTTTGCAGAACAATGGCAAAACCGTAGAAATTCCTTATCAAGGAACAACGCCGACGATCAGCATTTATGGTAAAGCGAACGCCTCGCTGGCCGATCTCAAAGCCGGGGATGCGGTTACCGCGATGCTGACGGCGAATCAGGACGCGTTGCAAACGTTGGCGGTGAAGAGCTCCATCCAGTTTGAAGTCGTTTCGGTAAATACGGCAAACAGCCGCATTCGGGCGACGGCGAACGGTGTGACCTCCGAGTTCTATGTGGATCAAGCTGTACTGCTTGGCGAAAATGGCGGGGCGATTAAAGTCAGCGATTTGAAGGCGGGCCAAACAATTAACGTTACGTTTAACGGCCAAACGGCGATCTCGCTGCAAGTCGTGAAGCTGACGTTAGGGAAGGTTCAAAGCGTTGATGGTTCGACCTTGCTGGTAAAATCTTTTGCCGGGAACGTGGAAACCTATTCCTTAGCGAGCGGCGTGAAGGTTCAACGTGGAACGGAAGTCAGCACAAGTGTGACATCGCTAACGACCAGTGATCATGTTGAGGTTCGCAAAGATACAAACGGAGCGGTTGTCGTTAAGGTGCTGACGCCGCAAGAACGCAAATTCTCCCGTTACGACGGGGTAAGCAAGGAAATTATCGTCTTGCGGTCCTCCACGTCTGACAACAATTATCGCTTTGCGGTAACAGCGGATACGTATATTCACCAAGGTGACACGACAATATCCGTGCAATCCCTCCAGATTAATGATAAAATTGTTTTGTATTTCAACGGAGACAAGCTGGTTGAAGTCGAAAAGCAATAATCATTTTTCGTGAGATCAACCGTCTTGATGCGGGATGTTTCCCGAGTCAAGACGGTTTTTTCGCGGATAAAACCATGCGGCCAGCAGGGCCTCCAGGAAAGGAGTGGAGACATGAACGCGGCTGATGTCCGCCATATTTTAGACACCATCGGTGCCATGTTTCCGGATGCGCGCTGTGAGTTGAACCACGAGAATGCCTTTGAGCTTACGATTGCCGTCCTCCTGTCCGCGCAGTGCACCGACGCTACGGTAAATAAAGTTACGGCTGATTTATTTAAGAAGTATAAAACGCCGGAGGATTACGTATCGGTTCCGCTGGAGGAACTGGAACAGGATATCCGCAAAATTGGCTTGTACCGCAGCAAAGCCAAGCATATTCAAAGTTTGTGCAGAATCTTGCTGGAACGGTACGGCGGAGAGGTGCCGAGAGAACATGAGAAGCTGGTTGAGCTGCCCGGTGTTGGGCGTAAGACGGCAAACGTTGTCGTATCCAATGCCTTTGGCGTTCCGGCGATCGCCGTTGACACGCATGTGGAGCGCGTCAGCAAACGGTTAGGTTTGGCCGGGTGGAACGATTCCGTTCTCGAGGTGGAAAAGAAGCTGATGAAGCGGGTGCCTAAAGAGGAATGGACATTAACGCATCATCGCTTGATCTTTTTCGGAAGGTATCACTGCAAGGCGCAAGCCCCCAAATGTGATGTCTGCCCGCTGCTTGACGTTTGCCGGGAGGGCAAAAAACGTATGAAAACGCCGCAAAACAGAAAACCTAAGAAAAATGCGGCAAAATAAGATAACCCATAGGTGAGGATGAGAGACCATATGAGATGCATTTCTGTGTATACCGACAACTTTGAACAGTTCTCGGACGTATTTGAGCAAGTCCTTGATTTGAATTTAGGTGAAAACGACGAACGTGAAGTGGAAGGGTTAATGGTCAGCGACTCCGGTGAAGTGCCTGAGCATTACTTGGGGCGGATGTCGGCGAAACCTGAGGTCGTCGTCATGAAGGATAAGACGCGCGGCATCACGATTTTGCAGCATGGCAAGGTGTTTGAAATTTTGCTTCCGACGGAAACGGCGGAGGTTGTGAGTTAAGCGGGACATCATCCCCAAGTTTTGACGAAATCCCCTGTGGGGGTTCGCAGATTGCGCGAACCTCTGCAGGGGATTTTTTTTGATTGAGAATCACAAATGTAAACGAATCCATGTTACTGACATGTCATGATATCTGACGCAAATTATGGCCGATTTGTGGATTGAACGGAAAATGACCGGAATTTGGTGAGATGTTAATTGACGCTTAATTAACACAAACCTATGATTAAGATAAATTTTTACAGTTTCATTTGTTGTTTTCATTGGGAGATGCGAGAATCTGACATGAAGTGAACATGAGGAAAGGGGAGATGCGTATGGTCCGTACAAGCGAGACCTCGAGCAACGGGAGTACCGTCAGGCATCCTTGTTATAGCGAGGAAGCGCACCGTTATTTTGCAAGAATGCACGTTCCTGTAGCGCCGGCCTGCAACATTCAATGCCTTTATTGCAATCGCAAATTCGACTGTGCCAATGAAAGTCGCCCTGGGGTAGTGAGCGAATTAATGACGCCGGAGCAAGCCACGCGCAAGGTGGCAGGCGTCGCCTCGCAGCTCCTTCAGCTGTCGGTTGTCGGTATTGCCGGTCCAGGGGACTCGCTTGCCAATGCAGAGCAGACTTTTCGAACGTTCCGCGGCATACGGGAAGCCGTTCCGGACGTCACGCTTTGCCTTAGTACGAACGGGCTTAATCTGCTGAAGCATATCGAGGAGATCGTCCAGCTTGGGATCGAACATGTCACGATTACCATGAATGCCGTGGACCCGGAGATCGGGAGCCAAATTTACGGGTGGGTCTATGACGAAGAAGAAGGTCGCAAATACGAGGGGAAGGAGGCGGCCGGCTTCTTGATCTCACGGCAGTTGCGGGGAATCCAAGCTTTAAGTGAGAAGGGCGTACTCGTAAAAGTCAACTCTGTCCTGATTCCGGGAATCAACGACGAGCATCTGCCGATGGTATCAAAAACGGTGAAGGAATTAGGCGCCTTCATGCATAACATCATGCCTCTGATCATCGCACCGGGCAGCCGTTACGAGCAAGAGGGGCGTCAAGCTCCAACTCCCCGTCAGCTCCATGCCGTGCAAGCGGCCTGCGGGGATGAGGGGGCAAGGATCATGCGGCATTGCAGGCAATGTCGGGCGGATGCGATCGGGCTGTTGGGCGAGGACCGCAGCGGCGATTTCACTTGGGAGAAGCTGGAGTCCGCACCGCCGCTCGATCTGGATGCCCGCCAAATGCTGCAAAAGGATCTGGAGCAGAAGGTCAGGCAGCTGCAAGAACGCAAAAACTCGCAGACCGCTGCCGGGAAGCGGGCGAGATCAAGCGCATGCGCATGTCAGGGAGATGAATTCCCAACCCGCAGGGAGGAAGCGGGAAACGAGTTGCTGCGCGTAGCTGTCGCTTCCCGCGGCGAAGGGCGGGTAAATCTGCATTTTGGGCATGCCAAAGAGTTTATGGTGTATGAAACCGATGGAGAAACCGTCTCGTTCCTCGGCATCCGAAAAGTGCAGGCCTATTGCCGAGGTCGCGCCACCTGCAACGGGGATAAGGCCGCCACGCTCCAGGAAATCGTCGTCAGCCTGAGCGATTGCACTGCGCTGCTCTCCACGGGGATCGGCAAAGCGCCGGAAGCGAAGTTAAGGGCGGCGGGAATCCTTCCGCTGGTCAAACCGGGTCACATCGAGGAGTTGATTCTGGAATACGCGAAATACGAGCATTACTTGCGAGCGCCCAAGCCCCAAAAGATACCTGGACGCGCATAAATCACCGGATAACTAAACCAAATTTTAATCATAAATAGGGAGGTTTTAATGATGAGACAAATTGCATTTTACGGAAAAGGCGGGATCGGGAAGTCCACCACATCGCAAAATACATTGGCCCAGCTGGCCAAAAAGTTCGGTCAGAAAATCATGATCGTTGGCTGTGATCCGAAAGCGGACTCCACCCGATTGATTCTCAATACCAAGGCCCAGCAAACCGTGTTGCACATGGCTGCGGAACGAGGATCGGTTGAAGATCTCGATCTGGCGGACGTTATCCAGGAAGGGTTTGGGGGGATCCAATGCGTGGAATGCGGAGGACCGGAGCCCGGCGTCGGCTGTGCGGGCCGCGGCATCATCACGGCGATTAACTTCCTGGAGGAGGAAGGAGCGTACGACGGATTGGATTTCGTTTCGTACGATGTCCTGGGCGACGTCGTATGCGGCGGGTTTGCGATGCCGATCCGCGAGAAAAAAGCCGAGGAGATCTATATCGTTTGCTCCGGCGAAATGATGGCGATGTACGCCGCTAACAACATTGCCCGCGGTATCTTGAAATACGCCAACAGCGGTGGCGTTCGGCTGGGCGGCTTGATATGCAACAGCCGGAACACGGACCGAGAGGATGAGCTGATCACCGAGCTGGCGCGACGCTTAAATACGCAGATGATTCATTTTGTCCCGCGGGATAATGTCGTGCAACATGCCGAATTGCGGCGTATGACCGTAACCCAATACAACGCGGCTCATGCGCAAGCTTCCGAATATGAGCAATTGGCGGACAAAATCCTTCACAATGACATGCTGACGATTCCGACACCGATCAGTATGGAAGAATTGGAAGACTTGCTGATGGAGTTTGGAGTGATCGAGAACGAGGAGTCTGCTGCTGCAGCCCCTTTAAAAGCGGCGCAATAACGTAAAGCTGGCCCAAATCGGAGCTAATAGAAGCCTATAGATGTAGAGTGAGGGAGGTTGGAGGATGGGAACAACGGACGTGGTTCAAAACCGGCGGCATGTGGAGGAGATCCTGGAGGTCTTCCCGGAAAAAGCCGGCAAAGAGCGAAAAAGGCACTACGAGGTGATGGAGGAGGACTATAAGCAAGATTGCGGCAAATGTGCGATCAAGTCGAACGTCAAGTCGCGTCCGGGCGTTATGACCGTCCGAGGCTGCGCTTATGCCGGTTCAAAAGGAGTGGTGTGGGGACCGATCAAGGACATGGTCCATATCAGCCATGGACCTATCGGCTGCGGCCAATATAGTTGGGGAACAAGACGAAACTACGCGAACGGTCTGCTTGGCGTTAATAATTTTACGGCGATGCAGGTTACCAGTGATTTTCAGGAAACGGATATCGTATTTGGCGGAGATAAGAAGCTGGAGGTCATCTGCCGGGAGATCAAGGAAATGTTTCCGTTGGCCAAGGGCATTACGATCCAATCGGAATGTCCGGTTGGGCTGATCGGCGACGATATTGAAGCGGTAGCCAAAAAAATGAGCAAGGAGCTGAACCTCCCGATCATACCGGTTCGCTGCGAGGGGTTCCGGGGCGTCAGCCAATCGTTAGGTCATCACATCGCCAATGATGCGATCCGTGATTTCCTTATGGGTCGAGCGAAATTGAAGGAATCTGGACCGTATGACGTCAATATCATCGGCGATTACAACATCGGCGGCGACGCCTGGGCTTCGCGCATCCTGCTGGAAGAAATGGGACTGCGGGTGATCGGCCAATGGTCCGGTGACGGCACGCTCCAGGAGATCATGACTGCGCACCATGCCAAGCTGAATTTGATTCACTGCTTCCGCTCCATGAACTATATGTGTGAGGTGATGGAACGGGAGTACGGGATACCCTCGATGGAATATAACTTCTTCGGGCCAACAAAAACGATCGAAAGCTTAAGAGCCATCGCCGCTCATTTTGATGAAACGATACAGGCCAACTGCGAGAAGGTTATCGCGCGTTATCAAGGGGAGATGGAGAAGGTCATCGCCAAATATCGGCCCCGGTTGGAAGGGAAAAAGGTGATGCTGCTGGTTGGCGGCCTTCGGGCCCGCCATACGATTGGGGCTTACGAGGATTTGGGTATGGAGATCGTAGCGACCGGCTACGAATTTGCCCACAAAGACGATTATCTGAAAACCATCCCTGAGCTGCGACAGGCAACGATCCTGATGGATGATCCAGGCGCCTATGAATTGGAGGAATTGGCTGGGCGATTAAACATCGATCTGATGGGAGCTGGCGTCAAAGAGAAGTATGTGTATCACAAAATGGGCATCCCGTTCCGACAAATGCATTCCTGGGATTACAGCGGACCGTACCATGGCTTCGACGGGTTCAAGGTGTTTGCTCGCGACATGGATATGGCCGTCAACAGCCCGGTATGGAAGTTGGTCAAATCACAGCGGCGAGAGGAGGTCACGGCATGATGGACGGGAAACCGGTTTTGGATCATAACAAGCTGTTTGAAGACGAAAAATATGTTCAGCAGCGGGAACGGAAACGGCAATTCGAAAACGGCTGTCCGGAGGAGGAAGTGCTGCAAACCGCAGCCTACACCCGATCCAAGGAATATGCGGACAAAAACTTTCAACGTCAAGCGGTTGTGATTAACCCGGCTAAAGCCTGTCAACCGCTGGGTGCGGTGATGGCGGCGCTGGGATTTGAGAAGACGTTGCCGTTTGTACACGGTTCTCAGGGCTGTACTGCTTATTTCCGCAGCCATTTGGCCCGGCATTTCAAGGAGCCGGTGCCTGCGGTCTCCTCCTCAATGACGGAGGATGGAGCGGTGTTTGGAGGTATGCGCAACCTCATCGACGGGCTGGAAACCAGCCTCGCCCTCTACAAACCGGCAATGATCGCCATGAGCACTACGTGTATGGCCGAAGTCATCGGCGACGACTTATCGGCATTTATCGGGAATGCCCGCAAGGAGGGAGCCCTGCCTGAAGATCTGCCGGTTCCCTTCGCCAATACGCCTAGCTTCTCCGGCTCCCATATCAACGGGTATGATCATATGCTAAAGGCGATCTTGAGCTATTTGTACGATCAAACCGGTGCGCAATCCCAAGCCGGTTCCAATGAGAAGTTAAATGTACTGCTCGGATTTGAGCCGTATACGGGGAACTTTAATGAACTAAAACGCATCTTGGAGCTGTTTGGTGCGGAGTACACCGTACTTGGGGATCACAGTGAAAATTTCGATTCCGGTGCAGAGGGGACGTATACCTATTATTACGGCGGTACTCCGTTGGACGCTGTGCCAAAGGCTGCCGAAGCGAGGGGAACATTGGCGCTCCAAAAATACAGCTTGCGCAAAACACTAACTTACATGGAAGAGGCTTGGGAGCAGCGGGTGCTGTCCATGTATACCCCTTTAGGCATCGGTGCGACCGACCGCCTGCTTGAAGCGATGGCCGCGATGACGGGGCTGCCGATCCCGCAAAGCTTATTGACCGAGCGCGCGCGGGCTGTGGACGCCTTTACCGACTCCCATAATTACCTTCACGGGAAACGAGTGGCCATGGCCGGCGATCCCGATCTGCTGCTGGGGTTGATTGAATTTTGCTTGGAGCTTGGCATGGAGCCGATCCACATCGTCTGTTCGAACGGAGATCCGGAATTTGAGCAGGAGGCGCGGCTGCTTCTGGACCGCAGTCCTTACGGGGGCGAAGCGAAGGTGCATGTGGGCCGGGACCTTTGGCATCTGCGCTCCTTGTTGTTTGATGAACCCGTTGAACTTGCCATCGGCAGCAGCCATTTGAAATATGCGGCGAAGGAAGCCGGAGTGCCTTTGCTCCGGGTTGGATTTCCGATCTTCGACCGGCATCATCTGCAGCGATACCCGATTATCGGATATCAGGGGGCGCTGAATTTGCTTACGATGTTCGTCAATACCGTGTTGGAGCAATTGGATCAGCAAGCTCCGGCTCATAGCTTTGACCTTGTACGTTAAACGTACAGGGTCAAAAGGTGATTTAACGCGAGAGTAACGACACAACTTGCACAAGCGGGAGGGGCTGGACGGATGGAAGCGATCAGGTTAACGGGTTATTCAGGAGTTCAGGAATCCTGCGGCAAAGAAGCGCCGCAAAGCAAACCGTGCCCGCGACCCAAACCGGGCAGCGCTGCGGGAGGATGTTCGTTCGACGGTGCGCTTATTACGTTGCTGCCGATTGCAGATGCGGCTCATCTGATACACGGTCCCAGCGCCTGCGCAGGAAACAGTTGGGGGACGCGGGGCAGCCTGTCAAGCGGCCCCCGGTTATCGGCGTATGGATTCACCACCGATGTAGGCGAGCGCGATATTATTTTTGGCGGGGAACGGAAGCTCCGTGAGGCGCTTCACTATATCGCTACGCGGTATTCGCCTCCGGCGATTTTTGTTTATGCCACCTGTATTTCGGCGCTGACGGAAGAGGATATCGATGCGATCTGCAAGCAGGCGACCGAGGAGCTTGGTGTGGTGTGCGTGCCCGTGAATAGCCCGGGATTTGTCGGCAGCAAAAACCTGGGTACCCGCCTGGCCGGGGAGGCGTTGTTCCAACATGTGATCGGGAGTCTGGAGCCAGAGGTTGCTGCTGAATCCGGGGTGAATTTGATCGGGGAATATAACATTGCCGGCGAGCTGTGGGATATCGAAAGGCTGCTGAATCAGGCGGGCATTCGGCTTCACGCGAGGATTACCGGCGACGGCCGGTTTCGGGAAATCGCCGGAGCCCACCGGGCAAAAGCCAACATGATCGTATGCAGCCGGGCATTGCTTGGACTCGGCGTGAACATGGAGAGGAAATACGGGATTCCTTATTTTGAAGGGTCTTTTTACGGAGTCAAGGAAACCAGCTATTCCCTCCGCCAATTGGCCTACTTGTTGAATCAGCGGGAGGTGGAGCGGCGCGTTGACCGGCTGGTGGAGCAGGAGGAAGCGCGCGTCAGGCGCGAATTGGCTCCTTATCGGAAGAAGCTAAAAGGCAAGAAGGCGGTGCTCTATACGGGGGGAGTCAAAAGCTGGTCGGTGATTACGGCGCTGCAGGAGCTGGGAATCAAGGTTGTGGGTGTCGGGACGAACAAAAGCACCAGCGGCGATCTTGCGCGAATTGCCGAACGAGTCGGAGAAGAAGCGGCGTACATTGACGATGGGGGAGCGGCACGGATCCTGAAGACGGTGCGCGAGCGCAAGGCCGACGTAGTGATTGCCGGCGGTCGCAATATGTATATGGCGCTGAAGGAGCAAATTCCGTTCGTGGACATTAATCAAGAGCGGCATACCGCTTACGCAGGGTACGACGGCTTGATTCGTCTTGCTAAACAGCTAACCCTCGCGATGGAGCATCCCGTCTGGGATTTGGTTCGCTCGCCAGCCCCATGGGAACGGGGGAATCCTTCATGACGCTGCGGACAAATGCGAAACCGCTGATCTGTAATCCGTTAAAAACCAGCCAGCCGCTGGGTGGTGTGTTGGCGTTGCAAGGCATTTATCGCTCTCTGCCGATCCTCCATGGATCCCAGGGCTGCGCTTCGTTTGCCAAGACGCTGCTGACCCGGCACTTCCATGAACCCGTGGCGGTACAAACGACCGCTTTGCAGGAAATGGACGTGATCTTTGATGCCGACCGAAACTTGATCGAAGCGTTGGAAACGGTGCTGGAAAAGCATCGTCCGGATTGCATCGGCGTGATCAGCACGGCGTTAACGGAGGCGTCGGGAGCCGATTACGCCGGAACCCTGAACAAATTCAAACGGGAGCGGTGCCTTAAGGATACGCTGGTCGTCACCTGCTCGCTTCCGGACTATCGCGGTTCGTTGGAGTCGGGCTTCAGCGCGATGACTGAAGCGGTGTTTGACGGCTTGCTGGAGCAAGCGGGACGGAAACCGCAGAAACCGGTCAAACGTCAAATCAATTTGCTTCCCGGCTCTTGGTTGACTGCCGGAGACGTCATGGAGCTCAAGGAAATCATCGGTTCCTTTGGCTTTGATGTGCTCGCCCTTCCTGATGTATCAACCTCGTTGTCAGGGCATTTGCTGACCGGGTTTACCCCGCTAACCCGAGGTGGAGTGCCGCTGGATGCTGCGCGGCAGATGCTGCGCTCGGAGTTTACCATCGCCATTGGCTCCAGTATGGAACGTCCGGCTCGGCGGCTGTTTAACGGGGCGGGGATTCCGTACCGCGTATTCCCCGGCCTCACGGGACTTCAGGCCAGTGACGCTTTTTTTCACTTTCTGCAGGATTTAAGCCGGGAATCGGTTCCGGTCCGATATCGGTGGCAGCGGGAAAATCTGCTGGACGCGATGCTGGACGCCCACTTCTATTTTGCGGGGGCCAAGGCGGTGGTCGCTTTAGAGCCGGATCACTTGCTTTCATCCGCCGCTTGGCTGGAGGAGATGGGGGTTGAGTTTAACGCTTTGGTCGCTTCGTATGATGCGGCATGCCTGCAACAAACGGAGCGGGATATCCTGGCCGGCGATTTCGAGGATGCAGAACGGTTATCGGAGGGGGCTGAGCTCTGGATTAGCAATTCCCACGGTAAACATAGCGCCGAGCGCTGCGGGGCGGCTTTTATGGCGGCGGGATTTCCAATTCTTGATGAGCTTGGCGCGTATACCTCGTTAACGATCGGATATCGGGGGACGATGGAGCAGATTCATAAAGCCGGGAATCGGCTGATGCAAAGGGAGGGGAAACGCCATGCGGGTCGCGTTCGCCACGGATGACGGGCAACATGTCAACGCCCATTTCGGCCATGCCCCGATGTTTACGGTTTATGAGATTCGCCAAGGCAGCGTCGTTTCCTCGGAGAAGCGTTGCGTTCCCGCGCATATTGCGGGAGACGAGCTAGGGAAAATCGATTTGCGGATCACGCTCATCGAGGATTGTACCCTCGTGTTTTTGACTCAAATCGGGGCCTCCGCCGCAGCGAAGGTGACGCGGCGGAAAATGATGCCGGTGAAAGTGCAAACAGGCGTGCGGATTGAGGATCAGGTCGGCAAGCTGCTGGAGCTGCTTCGTGGGAAGCCGCCGATGTGGCTAAGCAAGGTGCTCCGGGCCGAGGAGGACGCCGTACAAGAGAACGGATCGCCTCAGGAGGAGGGGGAGCGATGAATGAAGCTTTAAATAATCAGCATGAAGCGGAGCAAAGGTTGCTACAGCTGTTTTATCACTCGCTATGCAGCTTGATCGATGCTTGGGATGGGCTGGGAAGGGCTGCCATGCTTCAGCCGATGGAGAAGATTGAACGGCTGCTGCTGTTCTCGCCGGAAGAGAAGCAAGCGTTAAGCAGGGATTGCCGTCCAAGCCCCAAACTCCGCCGTCAGGTGGAGCACGTGTTTCAGGCTATGGCGGTCGCGCTGGAGACGGAAACCGGTGATCTGGTACAAAGTATGGTCGAAATGAACGAGGAAGGCTTCGGCAGGGCGATCGTGTGCAGCGGGCGACTGATCCTGGTTTCAACGACGCTTCGAGCCGGGCTGCGTTTCCCCTTCACTTCACGGATGAAGCTGGATCGATTTGTGCTCAGCGGAATGCAAGAAGCGCTCGTATGGCTGTCGCGATTCAAGGATGTGGCTGCATGCGGGGAATAAGGCCGTTAAACAGGGGGGCGAAAGCATGTCATACTTGCATTTGGGAGCGAAGGTCTCGAACCAGAACGGGGGAAATGCTGAGGGGGAGCCGGAGGCGTTCCTGCGATACGAACGTCAGCTGCGTTTGCTTGGCCGGGAAGGGCAACGCAAGCTGAAAGCCGCGACCGTCATGGTGGCCGGCATTGGCGGACTTGGGGGCACAGCGGCGCTCTACCTGGCTACGGCGGGGATCGGCCGGTTGATCTTGGCGCATGAAGGGGTGATCGGGGAACCGGATCTCAATCGGCAGATCCTGATGGACGCGGAACGAATCGGCCAAGAGCGGATGGCAACCGCGGTGCAGAGCTTAAAACGACTGAATCCGGAGGTCGTGATTGAAGGATATAACGCCAAAATCACCGCAGCGAGCGAAGCCTGGGTTCGGCGGGCGGACCTCGTAATTGACGCGCGGTACGATTTTCCCGAAAGGTACGAATTAAATCGGTTGTGCGTTGCGGCGAGAAAACCGATGGTCGAAGCGGCGATGTATGGGTTTGAAGTGTCGCTGACGATGGTTATCCCTGGTGTAACTCCTTGCCTGGCATGTATTTATCCGGAACAGGAGCAGGATTGGGAGCCGTTTGGATTTCCGGTGCTTGGCGCCACCTCGGGCTTGGCCGGCTGCCTGGCGGCGTTAGAGGCTGTCAAATGGATCGCCGGAATTGGTGAGCCGCTCGTCCATCGAATGCTGCGGTTCCACACGTTGGACCTGAGCCAATTCGTGGTGGCGCTGCGGCGAAATCCGGATTGTGCTTGCTGCAAATCGCGATAAAATAGGGGGCTCATTCATGAAAGTCTTGCGCATTTGCGATACCACGCTGCGAGACGGGGAACAAGCAGCGGGTGTGGCCTATACGGTGGAGGAGAAGCTGGAAATCGCCAAAGCCTTGGTTGCTTGCGGCATCGAGCAGGCCGAAGTGGGGATTCCGGCGATGGGCAGCGAGGAGCGCGCCGCGATTCGCCGCCTTCTTGCTTTAGGCCTCCCGATCCAGTGGATGGCCTGGAACCGGGCGCGGCGTGCCGATATCGACGCGACGCTTTCGACAGGGGTGGATTGGGCCCATATCTCCCTACCCGTCTCGGACATTCAAATGAAAGCCAAGCTGGGGGCGGGACGCTCCGAGATCATGGAACTCGGTAAGGCCGCAGTAAACTATGCTTTGGAGAACGGCTTAACCGTCTCGATTGGGTTCGAGGACGCTTCTCGGGCGGAGCTTGGATTTTTGCGCGAGCTGATGGAAACGCTGGGACGAGAGGGAGTGCGCCGTTATCGTTATGCCGATACGCTCTCGATGCATCATCCCGGCGGTTTGCAAGAAAGAGTTGCTGTGTTGCTGACGGGCTGTCCCGATGACATTGAGCTGGAGATTCACTGTCACAACGATTTTGGTTTGGCGACGGCCAATACGCTGGCAGCCATCCAGGCCGGCGCCAAGTGGGCGAGCACAACCGTGCTGGGGATCGGTGAACGGGCGGGCAACGCCCCTTTAGAGGAAGTCGTTATGGCCTGGAAGCATCTCTACAACGGGACTTGCACAGTACGCGCCGAAAGCTTGAAGAGCTTGGCAGAGCTCGTAGCCCGGGCCGCCGGGAGAGGGATTCCCGAAGCTCGGCCGCTGCTTGGCCGGCTGGCGTTTGCTCACGAATCCGGCATTCACGTGGACGGCTTGCTCAAAGACCCGCGCACCTACCAATCGTTGGATCCCCAGGAACTTGGCATGAGCCATGAATTTCTGCTCGGCAAACATTCCGGGCGAAGCTCGGTTCGTCAGGTGCTGCGGAAGGAGGGAGTGGAGGTCAGCGAAGGGCTCCTCGTTTCCTTGCTTCATCGGCTGCGGCAAACGGCAGGAGAACGCAAGCGTCCGGTTGCCGATTGGGAGGTTAGGCAATGGGCGTTGGAGGAGCTAACTCAACAACATGAAGCCTAGAATAACCCCCCGCCAGAAAGAGATCTGGCGGGGGATTTGGTTTAGTCGTTTTTCAATCGGGAGGAGATCAGCAGCAGGCCGAAGGACAGCAGGATGGTGCAGCCGGTCAGGGCCCAGGCCAGTTGTAGATTTCCGGCATCAACTGCAAAATAAATCGCCGTCGGAATCGTTTGCGTTCGGCCGGGGATGTTGCCGGCGATCATCATCGTTGCCCCGAATTCCCCCAGCGCACGGGCAAATCCGAGAATAAATGCCGCCTGCAGCGAACGAGAGGCGAGCGGCAGCACGATATAGATAAGCACCTGCCATTCTCCGGCTCCCTGGGAACGGGCGGCGTCTTTCAAATGTTTATCCACTTCAAGGAAGCCGGACTTCAGCGTTTGATAAATCAGCGGGAAGCTGACGACGGCCGCAGCGACGATCGCGCCAAGCGGCTGAAACACAAAGCTGATGTTGAACAGGCGGTCCGCTGCCTGTCCGATCCAGCTATTTTTTCCCAACACCACCAGTAAAATAAACCCTACCACGCTTGGCGGCAGAACGAGCGGAAGGAGAAAGACGGTTTCCACCAGCGTTTTCCCGTAGAAGGAGGCCGCGGACATGCGCCATGCCACCAGTAACCCTACCACAAAAGCGATGGCAGTGGCGGCGATGGACACTTGCAGTGATAACGTGATCGGCTCCCAGAACGAAGTCGAGATTTCAAATGTACGCATGTGAGGTTACTCCGCCGGGGTGAACCCGTATTTGACGAACACCTGCTGGGCTTGGTCGCTTTTTAAAAATTCGTAGAAAGCTTTAGCTTCGTTGCGATGAGCGCTGTCCTTGAGCACTCCGATTGGATATTCAATCGGGTCATGGCTTTCGGCTTCTGCGGTCAAGGCCACCTTCACCTTGTCCGAAAGGGCTGCATCGGTTTTGTACACGAATCCGGCGTCGACATTGCCGGTTTCTACATAAGACAACACCTGCTTGACGTCCTTCGTCAGCACTAGATGGGATTGCAGCGGCTCCCAAAGCTTATGGTAGGTAAGAGCTTGCTGCGCGTATTTTCCGGCCGGGACCGATTCAGGGGTGCCAATGGCGATATCGCCGAGCTTGCTTAAATCTTCCATGCTTTGGACCTCTGCGGAACCGTCCTTGGGAACAACCAGTACCAGATCATTGGTCAGCAAATTGGTCTTAAGTTGATCGTCAATGAGACCTTTGTCGACCAAGGCATCCATCTGCTTGGTTCCAGCGGAGAGGAACAAGTCGGCCGGCGCGCCCTGTTCAATTTGCTGCTGAAGCGTACCGGAAGCGGCATAGTTAAAAGTGAGCTTCACTTGGCTGTGCTCGGCTTCATATACGCCCTTGAGTTCATCCAAGCTTTCGGTTAAGCTGGCGGCGGCAGAGATGAGCAGCTCAACTTGCTCAGCCGGTTCAGATGGATTCTCAGCTGTTGTGGACGAAGAGTTTGCCGCGTTGCTGCTATCGGCGCTTACCGAAGATGTGTTGCTGGAAGAAGCAGATGGATCGCTGCATCCCGCGGATAGGAGTAGAATAATGGCTGCGAATGCGGCCAAAAAGGGCAATTTCAAAAACTTTTGCATATGGAATCCTCCTTGGTTATGTCTAATTATAACTAGATTATACGAAACATAACTAGTTGTATAGATCACTTAGGGAGCATTCATTGAAAAAAAGGGAAATCCCCGGTAAGATGAGTCTAGTTGCATGAACTATGATGAAGGAGTACGCTATGACCGAACCGATCTCTTATACAGCCGAGGAAATCGCCAAGCTGTTGAAGGTGTCCAAGCTAACTGTCTACGATCTAATCAAAAAAGGAGAGCTTCCTGCTTATCGGGTAGGTAAACAGATGCGGGTGGATTCCACCGATCTGGAAGCTTATAAGCAGAGAGCCAAAGGCGGGGCAACGCCTCATGCTGCCGCTGGTGTGCCGGTATTCCAGGTGCCCTATACCGTGCCGCCTCGGCCGGATGTCGATGGTGGAGAAGCGCTCGGTGCAAGAACGCTGGTCATTACCGGGCAAGATCCAGGACTCGACCTGCTGGCGAAAGCGCTGGAATCGAGGCTCCGCGGGTGCCGGCCGTTGCGTTCTTTTGCCAGCAGTATGGACAGTTTGGTGGCCATGTATAACGGTGCGGTAGATATCGTGAGTACGCATCTGTATGACGGAGATACCGGGGAGTACAATTTGCCTTATATCCGCAAACTTTTTATTTCCCTTCCTTATATGGTGTTGAATTTTGCGGCACGCCGGGCTGGATTTTACGTCAAGCAGGGCAATCCGCTGGGGATTCGCTCCTGGGAGGATCTGACGCGGCCGGGAATTCGGTTGATTAACCGGGAAAAAGGCTCTGGCGCTCGGGTGCTGCTGGATGAACAGCTCCGCAAGCACGGGATATCGCCGGATTCCATTATCGGATACAACCAAGAGGAAACGTCGCATATGGGCCTTGGCGGGCGAATTGCCCTCGGCCAAGCGGACGTAGGTATCGGCAGTGAGAGACCGGCTAAGATCGCCGGACTTGAGTTTATCCCGCTCACCCTGGAGCGGGTGGATCTCGTCGTCCTGAACAAACCGGAAAACCGCGAGTGGATCGCCAAGCTGCGCGAAGCGCTGGAATCCTCTGAGCTGCGCGGGGTGCTCTCCTCGCTTGGCGACTACGATCTGTCGCTCACCGGAAAGGTGTTAGCGGATCGGGAGGCCGGGTTATATTAATAAATCTTGAACCGTCTCCATTTGGGGGCGGTTTTGTTGTACAGGAAGCCCGCAGGGAAGCTGCGGCAGGGAGCATTTCCAAGCGCCCGGGGAAATGTTAAAATATGAATAATTAAAATGAAACTTGATTTCGCAGCGTGGAAAACGGAGGGGCTTGGATGGATCGGACGATGACGAAGACGGACTACGAACTGCAGGAGCGGCTGCATCAGCTGCAGCACTTGCTGGAGCAGGAAGGAGATGCAACCGCGGCGGCGGAGCTTCGGGAAGTGGGCGATAAGCTGGGCCGACGGGAGCTGGTTGCGGCGTTTTGCGGCCATTTTTCGGCAGGGAAGTCGAGTCTGATCAATGCACTAAGCGGCAAAGCGGTGATGCCGGCCAGTCCGCTACCTACCAGCGCCAACGTGGTACTGATCCGGGAAGGGGAGCCGCGCGCGCTGCTGACGCCAGCCGATCCGGCGAAACCGAAGGTCGAGGTGCCGGTGGACGAGGTGGTAGCGTATTGCCGCAACGGGGAGGAATATGCCCGCGTTGAGTTGTGGGACCGGGTGGAGCTGCCTCCGCGCGGCGGCGTTCTGCTGGATACGCCGGGGGTCGACTCCAACGACGCCGGCCATGCGATGGCCACGTATTCTGCGTTGCATTTGGCGGACGTTGTTTTTTACGTGATGGATTATAACCATGTGCCTTCGGAAACGAATTTAAGCTTTGCCAAATCGCTAAGCGATTATGGGAAGCCAGTGTATATGGTCGTGAATCAAATCGATAAGCATCGGGAGGCGGAATTAGCCTTCGAGGCGTATCAAGCCTCGGTCAGCCAAGCGTTCCGGGCATGGAATATCGCGGCGCAGGGGATATTCTATATCTCTTTGAAGCGGGAGGATGCCCCCGGGAACATGCTGTCCCAGCTGAAGCAGGTGATCCGCGACTTGTTTGGCCGGGGGGACGGTTTGCTGGAATACGGCGCTTCCGCGGCGGCGGCTCAGTCGGTCGAAGGGTATTTGGCCCGGGCGGCCGAAGCGGAGCAGGCTCAACGCGAGCAGCTCGAAGCAGAGGCGGGCGGCGAAACGGATGTGCCAGCGCTGGAGGAGGAGTTGCGTCAGTTGGAGTTGGTTGGCCCCTTGGGAGACCAAGCGTGGGAATCGCGGAGGCAGGAGTGGTTGTGCCGCATCGGCAGCCTGCTGGAGACGGCCCAGTTGATGACGCCGCCGCTGCGGGAGCTGGCCGGGCGTTATCTGGAAAGCCGGGCGCCGGGGTTTAAGGCGAAAGGCTGGTTCGCCGGCGGGAAGACGGAAGCGGAGAAGCAGGGACGTCAAGCCGAGTTTCTCCAGGCGCTGGGGGAACAAGTCGAAGCGCAGCTGGATTGGCATGTGCGTCAGGAGCTGCGGGCGATTGGCCAAGAGCTGGAGGTCTGGGGCGAGACCTGGGAGCAGCAGTTGGACGAGCGGATGCCGAAGGCGGAGGAAGCGTGGATCACAGAGCCCCTACCGGGCGGAGCGATGCTGTCCGGCGAGG